>CAMWLD010000001.1 GCA_947175005.1 uncultured Ruminococcus sp.
TCGTATATCCTGTTATTTTCGTCCTGTAGGTTTATATGCATTTGTTCACCGTCATAGTAGTATTCCACAGCCACAGACCCCAGCGGTTTTTCTGCTTTTTCAAGCGCATTCAGAAAGTCACCGCAGCAAGCCTCAATGCATTCGTTTATTGCTTTCCCGAGCGTTTCGGGTTCATTGCCTCCGGAAAAATCAAAGGCAAGATAAAGCGGCAGCCTGCCCTTTTCGGTATGTATGTATATGGAAAATAATTTACCGTCCCGGTATGTTATCTCGGTGCATTTCGGAACAATGCATTCTCTGACGCCATAGACTATATAATCGTTATCCCCGCTCAATATGCAGTCGCCGTCAAGCTCAAAGGTAAGGCAGTCTCCCTCGGGTACCTCTATGCAGCTTAACTTATATATCCCGTTTTCATGGTTAAAGGGTATTTTGTATTTCCCCGTGTAATGCGTCTTTTTTATTGCCTGCTTGTTTTCTGTGACAGGTGCGGGAGACACGGGAGAGGCTTTTTCACAGGTATAGTCCGCTTCGTCGTCATATTCCTCCCGAAAATTAAATCCTGTAAGACCGTTTTCATTGACAAACTGTACAAATTCATCGGTAACAAAAATTTCTCCTGAATAAAACTTAGTTATCGGTTTATTGAAAAATTTACTGAAGCCTGTTTTTTTCAAACGGAAAATAGGATATGACCTTACAAAATCCTTGAACACATATTTATTATGCAAACCGGTGATGTCATATATACCCTCCTCATCTTCGGGATCATCATACTCCAGAACAGATTTTTCAACGTCAACACCCTCTATATATTCTTTCGGAAACATGGCGCAATGTTTAAAATCAGCCGAATCCACAAAATCCAGCGAAAAAAAGCAGATCAGATCTCCGTATTTTTGCTCCAGCAAAGCTTTGGCTTTTTCACTTACCATCCAAATGTTTCCAATGTCTGTAAATAAAAAATCTGCTGTTTTTTTTCTTCTGTTTGCCTTATCGTTTATTTCGATTTTCACAGGCGGTAGATTTTCAATGTCAATTTTTTCCTTTTTGAACAATGAGTCCATATCCAATAAACTTACAGAATTTTCATCCGAATGGAAGCCCCACTTATAACCTTCAGTCATGGCAATTTTATAAACCTTCATTTGCAAATATAAACGTCAAAAACACCTAACATATTATTTTGCCGGTTTTGATCATACATTAAATGTCTTGAGCGTTTTCCTCCAATTACATAATTATATCTATATCCATATTACATTTATAATCCTCAGAATTTATATGAATGTGATAAAATAAATTGTACGGTTTCATTTTAGGTCAATCCTTTTGCTTCGCCTTTTTCTCCGAATCCTTATTTTATCTCGACACCGCCCACAGGACGAATGCTCAGCACATAGCAGCTGCCCTCGCCGAAAATATTCTCCAGCGCATTCCTGTAATTTTCCAACAGGTCATTCGGCACAAACGCCTGAATCGTTCCCGCAAAGCCGCCGCCGTGAACACGCACTGCTCCCCTGCCGCCGAGAACCTTTTCCGCCGTGTAAAGTCCCAATACAAGCCCCTGTTCCTCGGGGGATTTTACCGGGAATATGTTCTGCAAATATTTGAACGAGCTGTTCCCGCTTTCGGTAACAAGCCGCAGAAATTCGTTTATATCGCCGCTTTTCAGGGCATTTGCCTCCCTGCCCACACGGTCGTTGTCGTCAAAGAAATGGTATGCCCTTGCAACCGCCCTGTCGCCGCACTTCTCACGTACAGCCGCTATATTTTCCGTCAGCTGTTCCCGTGTTATCTCACGCAAATAGCTTTTCCCGAAGAATCCCGCCACCGACTTCATCTCCGCAGGGATAGCCGCATATTCGGGAGTAAGGTCGGCATGATTGCCCTTTGTATCCACAATGCAAAGACTGTATCCGCTGCCCCCGAAATCAAAGGGAATGGACTCTATAACAGGATTCTCCGTGTCCTCAAAATCAATGGTAATAAAGCCCCCCACCGAGGACGCCATCTGATCCATAAGCCCCGAGGGCTTGCCGAAGTAAACATTTTCCGCATACTGTGCTATCTGCGCTATCTTGACGGAATCAACATCACTGCCGCAAAGATGAGAAAAGATCGTGCCTATAAGCACCTCAAAAGCCGCCGAGGAGGAAAGTCCGCTGCCTTTCAGCACATTCGACGTGGTGTACGCCGTAAAGCCCTTCACAGGCAGCCCCGCATTCTTAAAGCCCGCCGCAACGCCCCTTATAAGCGCCGCCGAAGTGTTCTTCTCCGCCTCCTTCACTGACAGGTCGGAAATATCCACCACATCCTCGGGAAAGCCCTCCGACTTCACCCTTACAACACTGCCCTCTTCCTCACGGACAGCCGCAATAACGTCCAGGTCTACCGCCGCCGCCATAACACACCCATGGTTGTGGTCGGTATGGTTTCCGCCTACCTCCGTGCGCCCGGGTGCGGAAAAGAAACGTATATCGCCCTCACCGTAAAGCCCGGCAAATTTCTCCGCCAGCGCCTCGTATCTTTTTTTCTGTGCCTCTGCCTTTTCGCCGTAAAGTGTTTTAAGAATATTTTCGGGAATGTTCATATTATTTTCCGCCTTTCAAATTTTATAAAGCATAAAAAATATAATCATGATAACATGGTCACATTATGATCTCCGATTTGTAATACTGTTCTTGAAAATATGTAAGCGTCCTTATTTCTTCCTCGGTAAAAGCAGTCCCCTCGGGCGCAGCGACCCACTTGTCCTCAACATCGTCAAGCCTGTGAATGACCGCAATGACCTTTCCTGTAAATTCGCTTACAGCTTCATTAACGCCCAGTATATAAACGTCCTGTTCCTCTCCGTCCGGCGCAATTATTCCCTCTATATATCCGTAATTTATCGGATAATACATATCCCTGTACTCGGGGTGATAACTGCCCATAGGCCTGTCAACAGTCACCTTTACAATTTCGCCCAGCATATTTTTACCTCCACAGATACGATCAGCCCCCTACATCATCTTCTCCACGTCCGCTTTTTCCTCCTCGGTCTCCAGCAAAAAAGTGAGTATCTGCCTGTAAGCCCCCATGGGATTTGAACGTATCTTCTCCGCAATAAGCTCCGCCTGTTCGATGTCGGGAGCGTAAAAGGACATATTTATAAGGTCGTAACCCGTTTCCTTTAATCTGAAAGAAACATTAAACCCCTCGCCGCATTCGGAAACGTTACAGTCGCAGACAGCCTCCCTGTCCTTTTTCATAAAAAAGGCGAACGCCGTTTCCAATATCCGCCGTCTGAAAACCCGTGAAATGTTGCGGTTAAAATACTCCGCACCCATTTTCCCCTTTTCGGTAACGGTAAGAATCCGCTGACCCGGGGCAGGCACTTCTGCGGCAACAGAGCCGTTTTTCACCAGCTCGTCCAGTGCGTCCGACAAAAAGAAATAGTTGATGACCCCGCTGTCCTCGGCAATTATCCGCAGCTCCTCCTCGGTAACGGGTCTGTCAAGCTTTTCCAGCAGGTAACAGAGCAGAATTTTCACACTGTAAACCGAATTAATTTCAAATCTGTGACTTCTCCTTGGCATTTTTCTATTCTATCCTCCTGTAACCTATCCGCCCGAAGCGGTCTTATACTAATCTCTCATTGAATTATGAACAATTTCTCGCCACAAAACCCATATATGAAAGCTTTTGTGGCGATTTCTTGTCCATAATTCCAATGGATATTAGTATTACAGCAATTCCGCTTTGAAAATGTACGCAAAATTCTTCGCCCAAAACCATAAAGACAGGTTTTCAGACTTGAATTTTGCACATTTTCTGCGTGGAATTTGGTGTAGGGAAATTTACAGCAGCCTGTCCAGCTCCGCCAAAAGCTTTGCTTTCATTTCCTTTAATTCTTCCTCACCCGGGCGGTTGTCGTCGCTGTACATTTTATCCATGGGATACCACCATACAGGGCCTTTTCCCCTGTTGCCATAGTCCCCGATATCCCCTTCACGCCTTGGGTACAAATGCCAGTGAAGATGCGCGTCTCCCATTCCGAGCAGCTCATAGTTCATCTTCTCCGCACCGAAAGCCCTCGAAACAGCCTCGGCAACTACAGACATTTCCTCCATAAACTTTGCCCTTTCATTCATATCCAAATGAAAGAGTTCGGTTTTATTTTCATGCTCCTTGTACAGAAAAAGAGTGTAACCGTAAAAATGCTGATTATCGCCTATAACAACATAGCCCGTTTCAAGCTCTTTTACAAAATACGGGTTGCTGCCGTCCTTTATCATATTTATCCTGTCGCATATAAAGCACATATCGGCAGCCCCTTTCATATCAGAAATTCGGATAATCCATCATATGAGAAAGCATAGCAATATTAGCCGCAGCCTCCACCACAGGCACAGCCCGCAGCACAACACAGGGGTCATGCCGCCCCTTTATCTCAATAATATCATTGGACAGATTGCTGTAATCCACCGTCCCCTGGGGACGTGCAATAGAGGGCGTGGGCTTGAAAGCCACACGAAAAATTATGGGCATTCCGCTGGATATCCCCCCAAGAATACCCCCATGGTTGTTGGTCTTTGTCTTTACATATCCATGCTCGTCCGCATAAAATTCATCATTGTTCTGGCTGCCCAGCATTTTAGACGCATTGAAGCCCGCCCCGAACTCTATCCCCTTAACAGCGGGAATGCCGAAAACAAGCTGCGCAATGGTGTTCTCCAGTCCCTCGAACATGGGCGAACCCACCCCCGCAGGCACATTAGTAACAGCGCATTCCACCACGCCGCCCACGCTGTCAAGGCTTTCCCTTGCCTTGGCAATGTCGTTGTACATGGCAGTGCCCTTTTTATCGTTTATTACGGGAATTTTCTTGTGACGGATATTAATTATGGTCTCCCTGTCAATGTTGCAGGGGTCAAAGGGAGTGTCCTTGATGTTGTGAATGCTGAAAAGGTGCGCCCCGGTGTAAATGCTCCTGCGCTCGAGTATCTGCCCGCAGACCGCCCCCGCAAACACAATGGGGGCTGTAAGCCTGCCCGAAAAATGCCCGCCGCCTCTCACATCGTTAAAGCCCTTGTAGCGCACTGCCCCTGTATAATCGGCGTGCCCCGGCCGTGCCAGATGAGAGATATTTCCGTAATCCTTTGAGTGCTGATCGGTGTTGTGAATAAGCGCCATTAAGGGCGTGCCCGTGGTGCGGTTGTCCAGCATTCCCGACATGATACTGGGAATGTCCGCCTCTTTTCTGTGGGTGGAGGTAGCGTCGTTTCTCGGCGCACGCCTTGCCATAAATTCCCTCAGCTGTTCGGTGTCAATAAATTCCCCCGGAGGGAGATTGTCAATGGTAACGCCGATTCCCGGGCCGTGGGATTCGCCGAAGATCGAGATACTTATATTGTGATTCCAGAATGAAGACATAGCCTTCTCCTTTCCGCAGGGTAAATTTTTTATAGTAAACAGCATTGCAGTTTACTATATTTCCACTTCGGCAATTCCCGAAAAATGTTTATACTTTACAAGATTTCATACCGTCCGCCTAAACTTCCGAAGTCTTCGAAAAACCGCGGATAGCTTTTGTTTACAGCCTCTGCCCCCTCAATTATCACAGGGCTTTCCGCCCGAAGCGCCGCAATTGCCGCCGACATTACCAGCCTGTGATCGTCATAAGCCTTTACAGCGCCCCCCGTGAACTTCTCCACAGGGTCTATTTCAAGGAAATCCGCCCCCGCCCTTACCTTTCCGCCTATGGCGTTAAGGTTGGCAGTGGTCATTTCCAGCCTGTCGCTTTCCTTTATTTTAAGCCGTGCAGCGTTCACCAGACGGCTTGTCCCCTTGCCGAAGCAGCCCAGCACCGCCAAAATAGGCACAAGATCGGGAATATCGCTCACATCTGCCGTAAAAGGTTTCATATCCTCGCCCATGCCCTTTATAATGCTGACGATCTCCCTGTCCCCCTGAACGCTTTCAGAATCAAGGTTTCCTATAGAAACATCCGAGCCGAGAGCGTTTGCCGTAAAGAAAAACGCCGCCTGGGAATAATCCCCCTCAACCCGCAGATCACAGGGCTTGTAGCGCTGCCCGCCCTTTATAAGATACATAGGCAGCCCCTCGAACTCCGTTTCAAAAATATCAATACCGAACTTTTTCAAAGTGTCCACAGTCATGTCCGCATAAGGCTTTGACTGTAACGGGGACATGAGCTTTATCGCCGAATCCTGCTCGCACAGCGGCAGCGCCAGCAGCAGACCCGTTATAAACTGGGAGGAAATATCCCCCTCCAGTCTGTATTCCCCCGCCGACAGCTTTCCCGAGATCGTAATTGGCAGCCCGCTTTTCGGCTCAAACACAACGCCCTTGCTCTCAAACTCCCTTACATAAGGGGTGATAGGACGTGAGGGCAGCTTTGCCCTGCCGTAAAAGGTGGCATTCGCCCCCAGCGCCGCCGCCACAGGGATAATAAACCGCAAAGTCGAGCCGCTTTCGCAGCACTCAATGTCGAGCTTCTCTTCCTCGGGCGACCTGCGCCTGCCGCTTACCGTGTATACATCGCCGTTTACGGAAATATCCGCACCCAGCAGTCTCATAGCGTTGGAAGTGACCTCTATATCCTTAGAAGCCGTAACTCCCGATATTTCCGACACACCCTCCGCCAAAGCCGCCGCAATAACACTGCGGTGGGAATAGCTTTTTGAAGAGGGAGCGTCAATTTTTCCCGAAAGTCTCCCGGGATAAACCTTTATATTCATAGTAACTCCATTTTAAAATCATTCATTTACGGGCGGCTCGGATATCTCGATTGCATTAACAGCCTTTGGAGCAGTCTTTGCGGTATCCGCCGCAGAAATATCCTCCTGTCCGCCTGCCGTTGCTGACGTTGCTGACGTTGCTGACGCGGCCAGACCCGCACCAATAGCTCTCCCCGTGAGCACGCTGCCCACAAGGTCTTTCAGGGAAATGCCCATACCGTCCAGCAAGCCGTTCGATATCTGCGTTGTGGAAGAAGTAATATCCTCCACCAGCTTTGCAGTGTTCCCCTCGCCGTACATGGTAATGGAGCTGATATTGGTAAGAGGCTCTGCCACAGCCTTTGCAATGTCGGGGAGCTTCTCGAAATACATCTGAAGTATTGCCGCTTCCTGCATTTTCTGCATGGCCTCGGCCTTTTTGTCAAGACCCTCGGCCTCCGCCAAAGCCTTAGCCTTAACAGCCTCCGCCTCCGCAAGACCTCTCGCCCTGATACCCTCGGCCTCCTGCTCCGCCGCATACTTTGCAGCCTCGGCTCTTGCACGCTCCGCCTTAGCCTGCTGCTCGGCAGTGTAGAACAAAGCCTCCGCCTCGCGCTGCTTTACAGCCAGCTCCGCCTCGGCGTTCTGAATATCCTCGAATTTCTTTGCCTCCGCCTCTCTCTGCCTTGTGTACAGATCGGCGTCCGCACGCTGCTGCTGCTCGAATTTGTTAGCCTCAGCCTGCTTTTTGATGTCGGCGTCCAGTCTGCGCTCTCTGATAGCGATCTTTTGAGTTTCAAGCTCTACTTCCTTTTCCTGCCTTGCAATGTTTGCATTGGCAGTGGTGATCTCTATCTGCTTGCGCTGTTCCTCTTCCTGAATCTTATAAGCAGCGTCCGCCTCGGCCTGCTTGATATCGGACATTTTTTTCAGTTCCGCCTGCTTGATCGCCAGGTCATTGTTCTTCATGGCGATCTCCAGACTGGAGGCTACCTTTGCGTCGTTTGCTTCCTTGTCCGCCTCCGCCTTTGCCACAGCCACGTCTCTGTCGGCATTGGCTCTTGCAATGGAAGCGTCCTTCTGGATCTTCGCAATATTGTCAATACCCAGGTTATCTATAACGCCCTGTGAATCGGTAAAATTCTGCACATTAAAGGAAACAACGTCCAATCCCATTTTCGCAAGGTCGGGGGAAGCGTTTTCCTTTACCTTATCCGCAAATTTCTGACGGTTGGACACCATGTCGCGAAGCTCCATAGTACCCACGATCTCACGCATATTACCCTCTAAGACTTCCCTTGCAACGCCTACAATATAGGCTCTGTCACGGTTCAGGAAGTTCTGCTGGGCAAGCTCCATACCCTCTTCGCTAAGGGATATCTTGATGTTGACCGCAGCGTCCACCGAAATATTGATGTAATCCGCCGTAGGCACGGGAGAAGCCGTCTTTACGTCCACCGACATAAGGCTAAGATCCAGCTTGTCAAGCCGCTCAAAGAAAGGAATCTTGATAGAAGCCTTACCTATTACCACCCTTGCCTTTTTGCCGATACCCGAAATAATGTAAGCCTTGTCGGGGGGCGCTTTTACATACCCCGAGGCAAGTATTGCAAGAATGGCTATAACAATAACCACCACACCGATAGTACCCATGTGCTCCATAATGAAATCCATACCTATCACTCCCTCGTAAAATTGTCTGCCCCCCCTTTTGACCTATCGCTTACGGCTGTTTGGCAATATGGCAATATAAATATGCCGCTTATTCGCCGATAAATTCCTTAAACTTATCCACGCTCATCTTCACAGCCTCCGACTTGCCCGCCTCGCTGCAAATTATAACGCTGATATTCTCCCCGAAACGCTTTTTATCGTTAAGGCAGGCATTTACAAGCTCCCCTGCCGCAGGAATCTTCGACCCCGTCAGCCCATAATTGTCAAGGCAGTCATGAAGCACAGTGCAAAGGCTCTCGTCGCACATACCGTGCCTTGCCGCAATCGCCGTAATAAGCTCCATTCCCGCAGCCACAGCCCTGCCGTGTGATATTCCCGTGTAATTGTAATATTGCTCTATGGAATGACCCAGCGTGTGCCCGAAATTAAGCTTCATACGCTCGCCGCGGTCGAATTCGTCCGCATTCACAACATCACGCTTTATGGTAACGTTTCGGGAAACTATATCCTCCATAATATCCATTATATTGTCAATATTATGTGAACACAGTATGTCGAAAAGCTCCTTTGACTTTATCATACCGTGCTTTACAACCTCCCCCATGCCGTCTGTCAGAAAATCACGGGGAAGAGATTCCAAAGCCGAAATATCGCATAACACAAGACTCGGCTGCCAGAAAAAGCCCACCAGATTTTTCCCTTGAGGAATGTCAATGGCAGTTTTCCCGCCCACCGAGGAATCCACCTGTGCAAGCAGCGACGTAGGCACTTGAATAACGTCCATTCCACGCAGATAGGTTGCCGCCGCAAATCCCGCCATATCCCCCGTAACGCCGCCTCCAAGAGCGATTATGCAGTCCGAACGGGTGAAATGGTTCTCCGCCAAAAATCCGTAAATATCCCCCAGCACCCCCTGGCATTTCGACGCCTCCCCATGGGGAAACACAAAGGAAACCGCCTCAAACCCCGATTTTTCAAGGCTTTTTTTCAGCCTCTCGCCGTATATCGGGTGCACATTATCATCGGAGATCACCGCAAACCGCTTTGCCCCGGTTGCCTCTCCCACAAACTCTCCTGCCCTGTCGATAAGCCCCCTGTCCACAAGCACCTTGTAGCTTTTGGAAGCGTTTACAATTATCTCCCTCATTGCCTACTGTTCATTCCTTTCCAAATATCAAAACTGCCGCACAATGCAAAACAGCAAAATATCAGCCGATCTCCTCTTTCAAAGCGGAGTCCAGGTCCGAAAGCTGATCTGCCTTTTCCTGCCCGATCTCTTCAAGCTCCGAACGCTCCTCGCTCACATAATCCGAAGCCTGCACCACGGGATTATCCTCCTTTTTGCAGGAGGTCAGAGTAAGTGCACAAAGCAAAAAGAGCACCATAGCAAATATTGCCTCAATAATTGCCGCATTAATTTTTTTCACCTGTCACAGTCTCCCTTATCTTATAATATCGCAGCCGGGAAGATTTTCCGCCAGCAGCTCACGTTCGTTCGCTTCCTCCGTGTTTTTCAGCTCAATGCCCGAAATATAGAGCTTTCTAAGGGCAGTAAGTCCATAAACGGGGGAAATATCCTCCACAGGATTTCCCGAAAGCTTCAGCCAGCCCAGCGTTTTAAGCTCCGTCAAAGGGGTGATATCCTTGATATTGTTATCTTCCAGATAAATTTCCGTCACCGCCGCCATTCCCGCAAGGGGCTTTATATCGGTGATCTCGTTGTTCTGCAAATGCAGCCTGTCTATTTTGGTCATGCCCTCTAAAGGAGCGATGTTCTTTATTTTATTGTTACTAAGCTTCAAAAGCCGCATTTCCGTCATATCCGACAGCACGGAAATGTTGGATATCTCATTGTACGAAAGGTCAAGATTTGTCAGTCCCTTCATATTTTTGAGAGGCGAAATATCCGTAATATTA
This sequence comes from uncultured Ruminococcus sp., assembly GCA_947175005.1. Lineage (GTDB taxonomy): Bacteria > Bacillota > Clostridia > Oscillospirales > Ruminococcaceae > Huintestinicola. The sequence goes on from CAMWLD010000001.1 coordinate 10,317, forward strand.
TTGTTCCTCAAAGAAAGGGTCTGCAAATTCTCCAGTCCCGACAAAGGCTCAATATCCGAAACATCGTTATTGAACAGCGACAAATTGTTCAGCTGGGTCATTCCCCGCAGAAATTCCAGATCGCTGATATTGTTTTCGTAAATATGCAGGTCCGTCAGGTCGATCATATATTTAAGGTCGGCAACATCCTCATTGGTAAGCTCCATGCCGCTAAGCGTAAGGCTTGTAAGCTTTGTGGAATACTCCACGCCCTTTATGGTAATGGTTTCGGGTCTGTCCGCCATTGCCGCCTCCTTGGCGTCCACAGCCCTTTTGACCTCGGGAAGATCCGAACCCCTTAAATAGTCCGCCTTTGATCTTGCAGTAAGCCCCGCCAAAGGATCGGCAGGATCCACCTCGACCTCTGTCTGCAGCTCTGCCGCAGTCTCCTCGGGAACTTCCTCTTTATCCCAGGGCAGCTGACAGCCGGTAAAAAGCATTCCGCAGCCCAGCAAAGTGCCTGCCGACAGCACTGCCGCCGCACCAATGCCGAATTTTTTCATAACAGCACCGCCTTTTCAACTTCAAAAAATACCATACATTTATTATAAACTTTTTTTCCTAAATTGTCAAGTGTGATTTTAATAATTTTGTAAGAAATTGCCCGGTGAAAGAGGCAAGAAGCAAGAGGCAGGAGGCAAGATACGATTTTTCCGCCTGATCACGCGCAAAAGGCAAGAGAAAGGAAGCATGAAGCAAAAAGTCTGTCCGCATTTCATACCGTCAGGCGCAAAAAATCCCCGCACCGTAGGCGCGGGGACATATTTTCGGCAAGCCGTTACCGAATTATTCGCCTCTCTGCTTAGCGAAGCACTCGCTGCAGTAAACGGGACGATCCTCTCTGGGTCTGAAAGGAACCTTTGCAACGCCTCCGCAGGCAGCGCAGGTCGCCTCAAACATTTCTCTCTCGCCTCTTGCGCCGTTCTTGCGGGCGCTGCGGCAGCTCTTACATCTCTGGGGCTCGTTCTCGAAGCCCTTTTCTGCATAGAATTCCTGTTCGCCGGCTGTGAATATGAACTCCGAACCGCATTCCTTGCATACTAATGTCTTGTCTTCGTACATTTTGATATCCTCCGATATAATTAGATTTCGGACCCGAGGACGGATTCACACCGACACCTTTGCCATGATAAACAACGCTCTGAAAATTAAGCTACTTGGCCACAATATTAAGTAAAGGGCAAATTCCCCAAACTTTACAAATTTTTATCCTCCGTCAGCATCTCCCGCAGCTTCCTGCGCGCCCGCTGAACGGCATTGTCCGCAGATTTCGTCTGAATGCCCAGCACCCCGCCGATCTCCGCGCCGCTAAGCCCCGAATAATAAAGCCTGAACGCCTTATACTCCAGCTCCGTCAGTTCATCGCTTATGTCCCGCATAAGCTCCCTGCCCATAAATACATTTTCGGGAGTTATCCTGTCCTCCCCCTGCTCCTCCTCGGAAATAATTTCCTCGGCATTCTGCCTGCAAAGCCTTGCGGCAGCGGTTTTCATGCGGTTGATTACGCAGGTATGCACATAGGCGGAAAAGCTCTCGCCCTTTTCGGGATCATACCCTCTTACCGCATTCATAAACCCCAGCAAGCCCTCTTCCACAAAGTCGTCGCAAGCGGAGCTGCCTGCGCTCATCTGGGCTGCCTTCATTTTTATAAAAGGAAAGTACCTGTAAATAAGCTCCGACACATAAGGGGCAGACTGCTCTGCAATCCTGTATTTTTCCGCCAGCTCTTCATCGGTGCAGACCGAAAGACTGTCAAAGCCCTCACGGTTAATATTTGACCCTGCCATTGTGATCTGCCTCCGAAATACCGACCAAATCCGCACAGCAGCAAAGTCACAAAATCAGCCTCCCGGCTAACTCCACAGCGGACCTTGCAAAGATGTGCAAAAATGCCCGAAATGCCAAAAACTTAAAATACGCCTTTTTCTTTCCAGTTTAATATAAGTATAACACATCTCCGCCCACTTGTCAAGCGGTTTTTTAATAACTTTTTAAAATCATATAAATATTTGGGTAAAAAACCATTATTTTCACAAACCTTTTGGTAATCTTGCACAAAGAGGCAAGAGGTTCAAGAAGCAAGAGGCAAGAATTTAGTTTTTCTGCCCATTGCAGCGAAATACTTTCCTATATGCCGGAGTTCCCATATTCATATTCAATATCCGCCTCACCCGTGTAAACCACATATTTCCCCGGCTTTGCAATGTTAAAGGAAACCTCCCCGTCCTCACCCACATTTTCCTCGGCAATGAGTGTATATTTTCCCTCGGCAGTGCGCAGCAGCAGCCTTGCGGTCTTGCCCTCCGACTCATTCTTCATTTTAATCCACAGCCCCACATCGCCGTAAGCGTCAAGGCTGTCCTGCCCGATAATAAACTGCCTTACCTCGACCGCCTTTGAAAAAGCCGAAAGCTCCGGTTTTGTCATCATTTTTCTCCTTTCGGCGGAGATTGCAAGCTTATGGATATTTTCAAAAGCTATATTGTTTTCACGGGCAAATTTTTCGGCGAATGAACCGCTCCAGCCCCATATCTTAACATGATAGTTGTCGATAAATGCGTACCTGTCTATCTGCGAAACGTTTTTCGGGATAACGACCGTTTTCAAAGAGTAACATCTGCCGAATACATCGCTTTCAATCTTGGTAATATTGTTTGGCAGCTTTATATATTCCAATGAATCGCAACCGAAAAATGCACTGTCTCCGATCTCGGTAATGCTGTCGGGCAGCTTTATATATTCCAATGAATCACAATCGAAAAATGTACGATAATTTATCACGGTAACACCCTCGGGAATCTGTATCTCCGTTATCATCCAACAACTGCCAAAGGCGTCGTGTCCTATTTCCGTAACAGTGCCCGGAATATTCACACTCTCCAGTCGGAAGCAGTCGATAAATGCACTGTCTCCTATCCGCTTTAAGCCCTCGGAAATATGCACACTTTTCAAATACTTGCACCCCGAAAACGCATATTCTCCTATTTCGGAAACACTGCCCGGAATACTTATGCTTTCAAGTCCCGTGCAATCTTTAAATGCCGAATTTCCGATCTTCTCTATCCCTTCCGGAATATTGACCCTTGCAAGACTTCTGCAGCCGGAAAATGCATAGTTTTCTATTTTCTCGGTACCGCCTGGAATATCAATGCTTTGGAGTTTTTCACATCGACTGAATGCGCCTAACCCTATCCGAGTAACACCAAAAGGAAGCTTAACGCTCTCAAGGTTTTCGCAATATGCAAAGGCATGCTCTCCTATATCCAAAACGCCCTCGGGAATATCAATGCTCTCCAGTTTCTTACACCCCATGAATGCCTTTGCCCCGATCTTTTTTATATTTATCGGAATATCGATATTTTCAAGCTCCTCGCAAAATTCGAACATTTTCTCCCCTATTTCGGAAGCCCCCTTTGAAATATGAACATTTTTCAGATTATGGCAAAGGCAGAATGTGTATTCTCCCATATCGGTAACATTATCATTAAAATAAGCGCTTATAAGACTTTCCGTAGAAAATGCATATTGCCCTATCTCCGAAACGCCCCCGGGAATATATATCTCCTTTAATCCGCTTGAAGAGAATGCACATTTCCCTATTACCGAAAGGCTCTCGGGCAGCTGTATGCTTTCAAGTCCCGTACAGCCCTTAAATGCCTCAAAGCCTATATTCTTCACCCCCTCGGGCAGCAAGACCTCTTTAAGCTCCCCGCAATGTGAAAAAGCCCCCAACCCTATCTCGCTGGCACTGTTCGGGATTATCACCTTCGTAAGTCCCTCGCAGCCCTCAAATGCCCCGTCAACATTTATCTCACTGTCCTTTTGGGGCACTCCCATTATCTTCGTCACCTTTTTTCCGCCAAGCTTCGAGGGAATCTCCACAACCCCGCCCTTGCCTTTGTATCTGATTATCGAAACGCTCACACCGTCCTTATTAACTGTATATTCATAATCCCCCGAAGAATAAACGGTCAATTTGCCGTACGAATTTGCGGTCGGTCTGCCGGTCGTTGCCGCCCCGACAGCCGTACCGAACAGCATTTCTCCCCCGGGCAGCAATACAGCCGCAGCCGTAAACACCGCCGCAAATATCATCACCGAAGCCGCTTTTTTCAACAAAATCCTTTTCACAATAATATTCCCCTTTCCGAAAATCTTCACTTTGTTCAAATTATAACATATCCTCCTAAAAATGTCAATTTATATTTTTCTCCGTTCCACAATCTCTCAAACACCTTTGCCCCCTGTCAAAATCCGCTTGCGCCGCAAGCCGCAGCTTTTGCAACATAAAATCTCATATCCTGCAATAATTTGTCTTTATTTTGTGAAATAGCCATAAAACAACATATATTTTGCAAGTTCAATCTCGCTAACTTTCATAAATTTACAAAAACCCCTTGACAAACCCGAAAAAAGGGTGTATACTTAAAACATACGAAAACGGCAAAGGCGCCGATAAGTGCAGGAACTCCGGATAAACCCTGCATTTATCGGCGCCATTTCGTTTCCGAGGAAAATTTGGAAGGTGATTTTAATGAGCGAGGAACTCATGACAAGTATTGGCGAAACGGTGACCGCCGAGGCATTCGGCATATGGTTTCTTATAGGCGCAGCGCTGGTGTTCTTTATGCAGGCAGGCTTTGCCATGGTGGAAACAGGCTTTACAAGAGCCAAAAACGCAGGAAACATCATAATGAAAAACCTTATGGATTTCTGCATAGGTACGGTAATGTTCATTCTTATAGGCTTCGGTCTCCTTATGGGCGAGGATATGGCGGGGCTTATCGGCAAGCCGGGCTTTGACATTTTTACGGCTTATGAAAGCTTTGATTTTTCGACCTTTGTATTTAATCTGGTGTTCTGCGCCACAACGGCAACTATAGTTTCGGGCGCAATGGCGGAGCGTACAAAGTTCCTTTCCTACTGCGTTTACTCGGCAGTTATCTCGGGACTTATCTACCCCATTGAGGCGCACTGGATATGGGGCGGCGGCTGGCTCTCACAAATGGGATTCCACGATTTTGCAGGCTCCTGCGCCATACATATGGTCGGCGGTATCTCCGCCCTTATCGGTGCAAAGCTCTTAGGGCCCCGTATCGGCAAATTCGAGACGGACAAGGACGGCAAAGTAACAAAGGTAAAGGCTATCCCCGGGCATTCCCTTACCATAGGCGCTCTCGGCTGCTTTATCCTTTGGTTCGGCTGGTACGGCTTCAACGGCGCAGCAGCTACCTCCGGCCCGCAGCTGGGTTCTATATTCCTTACAACGACAGTTGCCCCCGCCGTTGCAACCTTTGTGTGCATGGTATTTACATGGCTCAAATACGGCAAACCCGACGTTTCCATGTGCCTTAACGCTTCCCTTGCGGGACTTGTGGGCATTACCTCGGGCTGCGACGTTCTCGACTGCTTCGGTGCAATTATGGTCGGCATTGTTTCGGGACTGCTTGTTCCCTTCGGCGTTTGGTTCTTGGACTATAAGCTGCATATAGACGACCCCGTGGGCGCTGTGGCTGTTCACTGCCTCAACGGTATTTGGGGAACGATCGCTGTGGGACTTTTTGCAAATCCCGCGACACCCGCCTACAGCATCGCAAATGACAGCGGTACGCTTGCGGGCGTGTGCTACGGAGGCGGCGGCACGCTCATAGGCTTGCAGCTGCTGGGAATGGTTGTAGTAATGGCATGGACAGCAGTGACCATAACGATCACATTCCTTGCTATCAAAGCAACACTGGGTCTGAGGGTATCTCCCCATGAGGAGGTTGTCGGACTTGACATTGAGGAACACGGCATAGAAAGCTCTTACTCGGGCTTTGTAATGGCAATCGACCCGGAGGACTACGCCGCAGCAGGCGAGCCTGTCCCCGCGGAAGCCGCCGTACCCGTGACTGCCTACAAGCCCTCGAAGCCCGCAGAGACTCCCGCAAACGACGGCATGAAATATTCGCAGATCTCCGTTATCTGCAAGCAGAACCGTCTTGAGACCCTTAAAAAAGCCATGGCGGACGTGGGCGTTACGGGTATCACCGTAACACAGGTCTTGGGCTGCGGCACACAGAGAGGCGCTTCCGAATACTACCGCGGCACGCCCGTAGAACCCTCCCTGCTGCCTAAGGTAAAGGTGGATATGGTGGTCTGCAAAGTCCCCGTAAACACTGTTATAGACACCGCCCGCAAAGCGCTTTACACAGGCCATATCGGCGACGGCAAGATATTTGTCTACAACGTTGAGGACGTAGTAAGAGTCCGCACAGGCGAAATAGGCTTCGACGCCCTCCAGGACAGCGAAGGTTAATCGTTTGACAATAAATGACAAGATAAAAAAGCAACCGTGTCAAGGGAATTTCCCTTGGCACGGTTTTATTTATCTGTCGCACATAAATCCTCTTGCCTCTTGCCTCTACTTACTTGCCTCTAGCAGCGTATTCCTCGAACAGCTTTCCGAAAGCGGGCAGCGCCCTCTCAATAGTCTCGGGGGCAACGCAGTAGGACACTCTCACATACCCCGTGCAGCCGAAGCTGTCCCCTGGAACAAGAAGAAGCTCATATTTTTTCGCATTTTCGCAGAACGCCTCGGCATTTTCCTCCAGCGCTTTAACAAACAGATAGAACGCCCCGTCGGGCTTTACGCATTCATAGCCGATATTTTTAAGTCCCCCGTATAACATATCACGGTTCTTGCGGTAAACGTCAATGTCCGCCGTCTTGCCCGTGCACATTGCCGCCGCTTTCTGGAAAAGCGTGGGAGCGCATACATACCCCAGCGCACGCCCCGCCCCGCAAACGGAAGCGTAAACATTCCTGCTGTCCTTTACGCTGTCGGGCACTGCAATATATCCTATTCTCTCTCCGGGCAGGGACAGCGACTTGCTGTAGGAATAGCAAACCAGCGTATTGGCGTAAATTGCGGGCACATAGGGCACCTCGGTCTCCTTATCGTAAACCAGTTCCCTGTACGGCTCGTCGGAAATAAGGTAAATTTCCCTCTTGTATTCCTCCTGCTTATGTCTAAGGAGCGCAGCAAGCTTTTCAAGAGTTTCCCTCGAATATACCACGCCCGAAGGGTTGTTGGGAGAATTTATTATAACGGCACGGGTCTTTTCGGTAACAGCCTTTTCCAGCTTTTCAAAATCTATCTGAAAATGTTCCCTGTCCGCCTCTATCGCCTTGAAAACGCCTCCTTGTCCCTCGGCAAAAACCTTGTACTCGGGGAAATGAGGCGCAAACGTAAGTACCTCCTCCCCGGGCAGCAAAACCGCTTTAAGGCTTATGCAAAGGGAAGCCGCCGCCCCGCAGGTCATATAAAGGTTATCGGCAGATAGCCCGGCCCCATAATCTTCGTTCAGCTGCTTTGCAATGGCAGCCCTAACTCCTGCGTCCCCCTGTGCGGAGGAATAGCCGTGAAGCAGCACAGGGTCTTCATTCTCCAGCAGTTCTTTTAACGCCTTTGTAAGGCATTCGGGAGCGGGAATGCTTGGATTTCCGATTGAAAAATCGAAAACATTTTCCTTTCCTATTTCCTCCGAGCGTTTTTTCCCATACTCAAAAAGCTCTCTTATTGCGGAACGGTTAAGCCCCAGTTTAAGCATATTTTCGGGCAGCATATTTAAGCATCCTTTCATATATAAAATTTTTTTATCGTGATTTTCACCAAACGCTGTTTTAATTATAACACATACTGCGGCAAATATCAAGAAAAATTTTCCTGATTTCTAAGATCTCACGGCAATCTATTTATAAGCTTTTTCATAAAACAAACCGTTTTTGTAAGCCGCCGCATATTTTTTCATTTCCTCGATAATAGCCCGCCGCAAATATTCCGCCCGCCCGAAATTTTCCGTGACAGTGCCCTCTACAGCCCCCATAACCGCCCCTTTCCACAGGGGATATGTATTCCCTCGCAGGCTGCCTATCCCCTCGCAAAGGGTATGGACTGCCTGCCGCCTGTCCTTGGTCATGTATATGTACCTTTGGGCAACCATTTCCGACATTTCAAGGTCGCTCATGCGCCTTGCAGTGAGGCTGCCGCTGCTTCCATTGTATTTTTGGCGGATCTGCATAAGCCCTCCCCTGCATTTTCCCAGTTCTTCTTCAAGGCAGATATAGACCGCCTCCGCCTTGTAAAGCTCGGTCTGATAATGGGCAAGGGAATTCATGACCTCCTCAGCAAGCAGCTCCGCCTTTTTTATTTTTTCAAGCAAACGAGCCTGTGTGATCTTCCCGGAGGTCTTCCCCGGCAGCTTCCCCGAAACCGCGGGTATCCTTATCACCTCCAGCCGTGCCGCCCCAAGGGCGATCTCGTCGCTGACCCTGTCGCAAAGTCTGTCACCGTCCATTTTAAATATGATCTCGGAAATGTCGGCTATTTTTTGTTGTAGATCTCCTCCCACAAGTGCAAGCTCATTGACTTGCAATAATCTGTTCTCGGACAATTATTCCCACTCCTTGAATTGTTTTCGCCTGCTTTCCGCAGTACTCTCACATACTCATCCAGCTCCAGTTTTTCAAGCAAATGCTCGCTGTCGGTGAAAATATCATCACCGTTCACACCCATTTCCCAAGGGCTTGATATGACCATATCATTATCGGAAATGCCGAATATCGAGCGGAACTGCTCATCTGTCAGCGGCTCGCCGTAATTGGGATACCACCTGGGATTTTCAAAGGGCACGGATTCCATTACCCTGAAAATTATCCGCCTGACAAATTCCTTTGAGCATAAGGGATAGCAGCATTTTTTCACATTCAGCATTTCACGGGGCGGCTTGTAGGTTATCTCGAACATGAAGATCTCATTCCTGCTGTAGACCGCCATGAACACCTTGAAATTCACGCCCATGCCCTGCCCCTCCAGCAGTCTGACAAGGCTGAGAGCCGCCGCTCCCCTGTTGATTATAGCCCCCGGAGGCGTTATCAGCGGGCAGGCAAGGTTAAAGTAAATATTCACAAATTTCTTTTCCTCCGCACGCTCCATTTTGAACATGGCCTTGGGACTGCCCGCAATGAACGCGGGCACATTGGGGTGACTTCCCGCAACGGACTTTTGCCGCTGCCGCCTGTAGATCTTCACGGGCACATATTTTTCCAGTTCCCTTTGCAGCTCCATTACCGCCCCGTAATGCTCGCCGTATCCCCCGAGGCAGTAAGCGAGCGCCCTTTCGTAGTCCGCTCCCGCAAAGCTTTCATCGCCTAAAATACTGTGTTGCCGCAAAAATATTTTTTCATTTACGGGCGGATCTCCCGACAGCCACAAATGCAGCTCCCCCGGGGAATTAAAGCTCACACGGTAAATTTTCATCAGCCTGTGGCTGTAAATGCGAAGATTATCCATTAACGGATCCCTCCATTTTCAATAAGACGGTCTACCCTTTCGGCAAATATCCCAAACAGCTCGCGGCCTGCCGCTTCGGAGTTTTCCGAATAAAATTTTTCCATGCTGTTTTTTAAGAAAGCAAGATGATCCGTTTCCTTGGTCTCGATAAATTCATACTCCATAATGGACTTATTGTCAAAGCTGTTGTGGTCGAGATATTTTTTAATACTTGCAGCGTCACGGGTGGTAAATATCCCCGGGGCTAAAATGTCGTTAGCCCTGCTGTAAGCGTCTGTGGCCTGCCTGAATGCGCAGGCAAAGCCGAACCATTCCGGGTACTTTTCCAGTATACGCCCCTCCAGGCGGTTGTCATAATTTACATACATGGCGGTGAAACGCTGGGCAACCGATTCTTCGATCTTTTCTCTGGTGGAATAGTTCCTGTCTGCGCCGCTGCCCGCGGTATTTCCTGCAGCGATTATTCGGAAATTCGGGTGCCTCTTCACACGTTCTCCGTTGGGGAAGCAGTAGGAAGCCTCCTTGCCTCCCGCCATAAAGCTGTTGAGCTTTACCGCCGCCCTGCTGTTGGAGTTGTCGAACTCGTCGCAGAAAACTATCCCGCCGAATTTGTAAGCCCTGTAAAATGCAGGGTAATTATATCCTCCCGAGGCGGTCTGAAAGCCTATCAGATCGTATTCCTCGTTTATGTAACCCACGTCTAAGCACTCCAGCCCCAGCATCCCCGCTATCTGTCCTATAAGGTAGGTCTTGCCGCAGCCCGACGGGCCTATAAGGTAAGGGTTGGAGTCCTCTATTACCGCCGTCAGTATATCTCCGAACCGTTCGTGGAATATCTCTCCCTCACTCTCCAGCGTCTTTTTCCTTTGGGTCAGCTGCGCCATTCTTTCCTCAAAGGGAACAGCCTCGTTAAGGTAAAAATTAATGCTCATATCGGGCTGTTTTCCGTAAAGCTCCGAAACGGGATTTTCATATACAGGAACTGCGGCGGCAGCCCGAACCTGCACCGCTCCGTCCGTTTGCTGCGGCATAGCCCCGGGAATGACCCGATTTATAACAGCGGCATTTCCCTCTGTTTTTTCCTCGTCAAACTGCCTTGAAAAATTCTCCACCCGAACGATCTTTTCCACCAGATCCTCATTCTTCCGCAGATCCTCCATTATCTCTTTAAGCTCGCCGCTTTGAAGCATTGCCGCCGCGCGCTCCGCCGCCTTGCTTGCCTCGGTGTTTATGCGGTAAAGCTCCCCTGCGGTGCTGCTGCGAATGCTCTCGGCGACCATTTTAAGCTCCCGTATCTTGCTGTCCGCCGAATCGAATATTTCCCGCAAAAGCTTGTCACGGTCAAATTGCAGGCTTCGGCGCTCTCCCTCCAGAATATCCTCATATGCTTTTTTGATCTTCAGCGAGCATTCCGACGTTTCCTGCCGCAGCTTTGCCGCCTCGCTAAGCGCCCTTTCCTTAACGTCCCTTTCGCAGTCCTCCGCCAGCTTTGAAAAGCTTTCCGTGCGTTTGGTGAGGGCTTCTATGTCTCCCCTTACCTCCTCCAGCATTTTCTTTACCGTCCGCACGCTTTCCTCGGCAGCGGCTATCCCCGCCTCGCTTACATCATATATCCCCGCACTGCGGCGAACGTCGGTCAGCAGTTCATTTTTGGCAAAACCCGTATCCTCCGCCATAGCAAGCCTCGAGCCTGCATAAATGAGCCACGCCCCGAACTGCCGCTCGTCTGTGAAAAACGCCCTTGCCTCCACGGCAGCGGAAACCGCCGTCCAAAAGCCTCTTTCTACCCCCTTTATCTTCAAAAGCTCGGTCATCGTCCATAAATAAAGATACGGATCGCTGAAGCAGCCGTAAAGCTGTCCTGAAAAAAGCCCGCTGAAATAAATTCCGTCCTTGTCCAGAAGCCGCAAAAACACCGCACGGGCAACTGTCTGCTTTTCCTCACCCGACAAGGCCTGCATTTCCCCGTAAATTTTTTCGCATTCATCAAAGACCTTTGAAAAGCTGCCCATGTATTCCGAATCTATGATCTTATCCACCATTTCCGCCACTGTTTCCAGGTCGCCGAAGGGATTATTTTCGGGACTGCGTTTTATTTCGCTGAGATAAATGCTGAAAGCGTTGTAGCGGTCGTCCTTTCGCAGCATATTGCGCAGCCGTCCCATTACATATGTAAGCTTGCTTGTGTCTTCCATTTTAAAACTCTCCCTTGATCAGTATTATTGCAGTTCTCTTGTAAAATACCTGCCCGAAAGCCGCTCCTTAAACCGCCCGGAGGTAAATTCTCCCGTGGGGATAAGCTTTGTCTGAACAGTATTTTTTTCGGGGAATATTTCATGAACGGCGTTAAAGGAAAAAACCGTTATTTTATTTTCGCTCCCCTCCGCAAACGGAACGTATTCCCTGTAAAAATGCCGTATCACAGCGTATTTTTCCTTAAACTCCGCAATGATGAAATTATGCAGAAGCTCTTCGCTTTTCACCATGCAGACCCCGCCCCAGGGCAGTAAATATTTATCGTAATTTTCCGTATCAATGCAGCAGGTCTTTTCTGTGATATTTATGATCTCCTTTATATCTGCGGGTCTCGTTTCAAGGCTTTTTTCGGGTAACATTTCCTGCTTTTTATCGTAAACAAGCCCGCCGTCGTATATCCGCAGACGTGAAGTTTTTTTCTCAATATTATAAGCATATTCCCGCAGTATCTCCCGCTCCGTCCTGCTTTTAACGGACACGTAAAATCCCACTCTGCCGCAGCCCAAGGCAATTCTGACGGAATGCCTCAGAGATAAAAGATTCCCTGCTTCAAACACCGCCCCAAGGTCATCCCGTGAAACCGCCAAGGGCAGTATTTTTTCCTGCCCGTTCACCCTGCAATTTATAATGTACTTGCTGCGGTAGCCGCAGATATTTCCCAAAAATTCAGGCTTTGCGCCAATGCCCTCAAATGCCTCATTCAGAAAATAATAAATAAAAGGCTGACAGGCATTTATAAAATTTTTCTCAAAGGTGAGCTTTTGCAAAAAGCTGCCCTCGTATTTTTCAAAAGGCTCAAGACAGGAGGGCAGCTTGCTTTCCCTGCGGCTGAGGAGAATATTTTTTGTGGTATCGTCCGCAGCCGCCCCGGGGTTTGCCGCAAATGCTGCAAGCGCTGTTTCTTCAAGCGCGTCAAAGCCCTTGTCCAAGGCGCAGAGGTTGACGGGGACATTTTTTCCGTAAATCATCATCAGCCCCGGAATATCCCCGGGGAGTGTGTAATATTTTATAAGGCTTATATTCATAGGGCTTTCATTGCCAAGCCCTGCCAGTTTAAGCTCGGTATCGGTCATATATTCGGTCACGGAGCAAGATCCTTTCATATGATTTCATATTTACATTATACCACATCTCCTTATATATTGCAAGGATATTTTTCGGTATTGGAGCGCCGACCGAAAAAAATTTTTTTTCATTAGCAGCCTCTAAAATAAATGTTAATTATTAATCATTAATTATTAATTAATTCACAAAGCTATGATATAATTAGAGATAAGTATTTTTATTTACGAGGTGCGCATTTTGTATTACTGCTGCGGAATAACCGATAAGGGCGTCAGGCAGAATAATGAGGACGCCTATCTTATCAATAAAATCGTCCTGAACAAGGCACAAATGGAAAGCGACATACGCCCTCCTTTTATTACTGCCGTTGCCGACGGCGTGGGGGGAGAGGCTGCGGGGGAAGTGGCTTCTCACCTGGCTTTGGAGCTGCTAAGCTCCGTTAAATTTGGAAAAAGGGTCAGTCTTAAAGCAAAAATCATGTCCATTCATACCAAGCTCCGCCGTTTCGGGCTTACCCACGGAGGAACTGTGAATATGCAGACCACCCTTTGCGCTTTGGCTGTGGACGAGGAGGACAGGGCATATGCGGTAAATGTGGGGGATTCCAGGCTTTACCGCTACAGAGGCGGAGTGCTGCGGCAGCTTTCCACAGATCAGTCACTGGTGCAAATGCTCTATGAACAGGGAAAAATAACCCGTGAGGAGCAGCGGACTCACGCCGAGAGGAACGTTATTTTCCCCGTCCTCGGGAACATTGCCGACGACCCCGACCCGCAGATCACCGAGATAGAGGGAGGCATTCGCCCGGGTGATCTCATTATAATCTGCACCGACGGGCTTTCCGATTATGTTACTCCCGGGCAGTTTGAAGAAATCCTTGCCCTGCCCATGCGGCTGCCCAAAAGGCTGCGCCGTCTGGTGGACGCCGCCATGGAAAACGGCAGTCCCGATAATATTACGGCGATAGGGCTAATTAATAATTAATAATTAATAATGAGTGCGGTACATGCGATTTCTGTTTCCTGCCTCTTGTTTCCTGCCTCTTGCTTCCGCAAAGGAGGCAAGACTGTTTAACAGTTCCTGCCTCCTGTTTAAGCTGTTTGCGAAAGGACTATTATTTCATGAAGAAATAGATTATCCCGTAGATCACAGAAGCGGCTGCGCCGTAAAGTATAACGGGTCCTGCGATAATGAAAATTTTCGCACCCAGCCCCAGCACAAGTCCCTCCGACTTGAATTCCACCGCCGGAGACGCCACCGCATTGGCAAAGCCAGTAACGGGCACGAGAGTTCCTGCGCCGCCGTATTTCGCCAGCTTGCCGTAAAGCCCGAGCCCGGTAAAAAGCGCCGAGAGGAACACCAGGGTCACCGTGCACCAGGCAGCCGAGGTACGGTCGTCAAAGCCCATATTGGAGTAAAGGTCCGTGAACCACTGCCCCAGAATGCATATCAGCCCGCCTATTATAAAGGCGCAGGGTATGTCCTTAGCGGCTTTTGACCCAGGGGACGCAAGCTTTACCATTTCGCTGTATTGCTGCTGTGTAATGTTCATTTTTAACAGCTCCTTCCTCGAGATATTATTTTCCGCAGCCGTCAATTTTATACTCTTTCAAATGCCGGAAAACTGCGGCAGTATGTCAGATAATTTTTTCCTGTAAAACGGTCGGTTTTTCATTTAATTCCCCAACTGTTCAAACTCAAATATCAAATATAATTTCGATAAATTAATTTTACATAAAAATGCACGCACAATAAATTCATTATTAATTATTAATTAATTTCAAAGAGGGTCGATTTAAAAATGCTGAAAAAAATACTCTCCCCCGAAAGCTGCGCAAAATGCAGGGTATGCTGCATTTTTGACAAATATGACGTGTGGGAAACTCCCGTGATCTCAAAGGAGCTGCGGAAAAAGATCGAGACGGTATCTCCCGAGCTGAAATTTGCCTCAAAAGGGAATGCTTATATATTCAACATGGAGGAATGCTGGGACGAGAAAGAAGAGCTTTTCACCTGCCCTGCCCTTGACCCGCAAAAAGGCTGCACGCTGGGCGATCTCAAGCCTTTTGACTGCAAGATATGGCCTTACAGGATAATGCGGCTGGGAAATGATCTTGTTATTTCCATTGCCTCCATTTGTCCCGAAATGTACTCGAAGCCACTGTCGGAGCTGACGGGAATGCTGGAGGGAGGGCTTGCAGAGGAAATATTCCGTGAAGCTGACCTGCACCCCGAAATGATAAAGCCTTACGAACAGGGTTACCCGATATTGAAAGTTAAGGAAGGAGAAAACAAATGAAAATAATATCCCCCTACTACGAATTTATCACAGAGCCGGACGGCGAAAAAATACTGGAGACCATAGAAAAATGCGGGCGCACCTGCTACAAAAGCGAGGACAGGATAACCGAGGGCAGCTCACGGAAATTCGCCGCCATGATATTAAAGGGCGGGCACGAATCGGTATTGGAGCATGAAAAAATTTCCCTGCGGATAATCTGCGACAGGGGCGTTACCCATGAAATAGTACGCCACCGCTTAGCCAGCTACAGCCAGGAAAGCACCCGCTACTGCAACTATTCCAAGGATAAATTCGGCAATGAACTGACATTTATCCGTCCGCCTTTTTGGGCTGAGGACGACGAATGCATGAAGCTTTGGGAGGCTGCTATGGCAGAGGCGGAAAAGGCGTATTTTGCGCTGCTTGCGGCGGGGGCAAAGCCAGAGGAGGCAAGGGACGTGCTGCCTACTTCCGTTAAAACAGAGATCGCTGTTACCATGAATATCCGTGAATGGCGGCATTTCTTCAAGCTGCGCACCTCGGAGCGGGCGCACCCGCAGATAAGGGAGATAGCTGTTCCCATGCTGGATGATTTCAAGAAAAGGATACCCGTGCTGTTTGATGATATTGACGTAAGCGGCACATAATGAAAATTCAAAATGTATCCAAAAACAAGGCGAGAGCGTATTCGGGAGGTAAAAGTTTGTAAAGTTATAGGAAATCTCCTAAGTCTCAATGTTTTTTGGGTGTACAAAATAAAGTAAAGGAGCTCAAAAAGATGTCAATAAATATTGCAATAGACGGACCTGCGGGTGCGGGAAAAAGCACCATTGCAAAAGCCGCCGCAAAGGAACTGGGTTATATTTACGTTGATACGGGAGCGCTGTACCGTTCCATTGCTTACTATGTAATGTCACAAGGAAAAGACGTGAAGAATACGGCAGAGGTAGAAGGGCTTTTGCAGGATATAGTTCCCGAGCTGAAATATATAGACGGGCAGCAGCACGTTTTTGTGAACGGCGAGGACGTGACGGGCAAAATACGCACTCCCGAGGTCTCCATGGCAACGTCGGTCGTGTCGGCTATACCGCGGGTCAGAGACTTCCTTTTTAACTTGCAGCAGAAAATAGCTGTCGAAAATAATGTTATAATGGACGGACGGGATATAGGCACGGTGGTGCTTCCGAATGCCGACCTTAAAATTTTCCTCACCGCGTCCCCCGAGGCAAGGGCGGAAAGACGGTACAAGGAATTATCCGAAAAAGGCAACGCGCCTGCATATGAGCAGGTTTTGAGCGACATTATAAAGCGTGACCGTGAGGACAGCACCAGAAAAATAGCCCCCTTGAAGCAGGCGGCGGACGCTGTTTTGCTGGATACCACGGATATGACCTTAGAAGAAGCCACGGAAACTATCATCGGAATGATAGCAAAGGTTCGGAAGTAAAAATTCCTGCTTCCTATAGGAGGGTACAAATGAGAATAGACATAGCCACCCTGTTCCCCGAAATGTGCAGCGCAGTGCTGGGCGAAAGCATTGTGGGCAGGGGGATAAAGGCGGGAAATATTGAGATAAACTGTCATCAGATAAGGGATTACGCCTTTAACAAGCACCGCAGGGTGGACGACTCCCCTTACGGCGGCGGCATGGGCATGGTCATGCAGTGCGAGCCTATTTTCCGCTGCTATGAAGCAGTGGCGGAGCAGCTGCCCGAAAAGCCCCATGTTATCTATATGTCCCCCAAGGGGACGGTGTTTACGCAGGCAAAGGCGGCAGAGCTTTCGGGACACCCTTATCTGTTCATTCTCTGCGGGCATTATGAGGGGGTCGACCAGCGAATAATCGACAAGATCGTTGACGAGGAAATTTCCGTGGGGGATTATGTGGTAACGGGGGGCGAGCTGCCTGCGCTGGTGGTATGCGACGCTGTGGCGAGGCTTTGCCCGGGGGTGCTGCCCTCGGACGAGTGCTTCACCGAGGAAAGCCATTACAGCGGGCTTCTTGAATATCCCCACTACACCCGCCCGGAGGTATGGGAGGACATGGCTGTGCCTCCTGTTCTGCTTTCGGGAGATCACAGGAAAATTGCGGAGTACAGGCACAATGAGGCTGTGAGGATAACCCGTGAACGCAGACCCGATATGCTGAAAGAGGCAGGGGGCAGAAACAGTCAGATACTTTGATATGGAGAAATGTTATGAAAAAATCAACAGCATTAGCAATTGCGCTGGTAATGGCGTTGTCTCTGTCAGCCTGCGAAGGAAAAAAGGCGGACATTCTGATACCGTACAGCGAGGAGATCTGCTGCGATAATGAAATCGCTTTGCAGGAATTTACCGGCGATGTTTTTTATGACTCGAATGATTTGGAAAAATATGCCGACTTTGACTATTACTGATTAATCAGCGGGGGCAAGGCGGATATTTCTCTATCGGACGATGAACCATTCCGTATAAATATGGGAATAATCATTTGCAGATTTGCTCTTTCGGATGACATTATTTCCGAATTTAAAAACGGCGAGGGCATATGGGCGGATAAATACTGGGATTTTTCCGACTTTTCTCCTGCTGTGTTAAAGGCGTTCTGCGGCTATTATGCAGCGTGGCAGTATTCGCAGATCTTCCTGGAGGACGACCCGTATCAATATGCATATGCGCCCGAATATATTGAAGAAAACGGCAGAGAATTTTTCAGGGTCAATGAAAAATGTCTTGAGCTTTATTCGGAGATCTACTGTTAAGCATGATGTAATCAGCATTTTTATGTGATGAACCTTTTGCAAAAATGCTTTTGTTAAAGTATATATTATTT
>CAMWLD010000002.1 GCA_947175005.1 uncultured Ruminococcus sp.
ACGCAGACTATTGCCTTAAAAATTACGCTCAAATTCTCACTTGACAAGCCCCGCAATATAAAGTAAAATATAATAAAAAACGTCGGGCAAAAAAATTCCGGCATATCATAAATAAAGGATGAATGAAGAATATGAACAACAAATATTACACCGTCTGCGGAATCGTGGAGATAGAGGAAAAGGTGCTTTTGGTGCGACACACCTACGGCACGGCAAAGGACAGAATATTGCTGCCGGGAGGATATGTCCGTGAAAATGAAATGCCCACGGCTGCGGCGGAGAGGGAGATATTTGAAGAAACAAAAGTGACGGCAAAGGCAAAGTCTGTAGCGGCAGTGCAGTTCAAGCCCTGTCAGTGGTGCGTGGTTTTTAAAATGGAGTATATTTCGGGAACGCCCGTATCCGACGGATATGAGAACAGCGAGGTGCTGCTGATTGACCCCCGTGAGGCTGTAGACCGGGCGGACATAACCAACATGAGCAGGGAAATTTTAAAGGCTTATATAAACGGCTCGCCTGTGCTTGATAAAAGCGGTTATATCCCCGTGTCGGCAGATGAGAATTGTTATGCGATCTTTGGGGTATAGGTTGTTTCTTTCACCTTTGACGAAACCCTTTTTATGCAGCAACCTGATAATATTATTTTTGAAATGGAAAAATTTAACGATCATCTGCTTTACAGTATTTTATATGTATGTTATAATAAGAATAAGCATTTTCCGAAAGAGGTGTTATTATGAGTAGAAAATATATCAGACTATGCACAAATCATGAGAAAAGAACTCTCTCTTATCCGGAAAGATTTGATATTTGCTATCTGTTTCATGAAGAAATGCAGAGAAAATGCGGTACTTACGGAATTGATTATTTTGATTTTATCCTGACCGAAAAAAATATCGAATGGATAAAAAAATATTACCGCCTGTATGACTTTACAGAATGCTATCATGACAGAGAACCGCATATAGATCTGGATTACGATGACCCGGATTTTGATAAAGTTTTTAATAAACTGTACCGTGACGGGTGGTATGACAGAATGAGGATATGCAACTGGTGCGAGCCTCATCAGGCAGGTATCTGGAATTATACCGATGAGTTTGTGGAAGCGCTTGGATATCAATATATTGATAAAGTGAGGGGGCTGCTTTCAAAAAGATCAATTGATGTGCCCTACAATAAGTTTGAAAAAAACAGTGATACATACAGAATAAAATTATCGTTTCGGAACAGAATGTTCACTACTTTGAACAGAAAGAAAAATGACGAATTGTTTGATATTTATTGGTTTGGCAGAGATATTGAAGATGTAGACTATATTTGGGGATTTGAAAAAAAATAATAATTTTTAAAAAGTGGATGTTTTTTGAGATGTGCAGGGCATCAGACGATACGAAAACAGAGCTTCTTTTTGATAAGATTTGTTGAGAGGATAAATAAAAATGCTTATTGATGTAAACAAATTCAAAGAAAATGCAGATGAAAGCTTCGGGAAAATACGGGATAATTTTATAGCACGCTGCGATTGGGATATTTACAGGGGCAGGGAAAAATTTACGGTGAAATTCGGCAAGGATATTTCCTTTTCCCTATCGGGCAGGAATATGTTCGGGGGCGATATCCTGCGGCACGCCGACTATAACAAATGCCTTTTTTCGCCGCTGCACGGAAAGCTTTCGCCAAGGTCAAAGGAATACACGTTCTATTATTTTGACGGGGACAGGCTTGTTTCGTCGGAATTTCCCATGCCGGGCTATGGCAGCAGGATAACGTTTTATTTGTATGATAACAATGCAAAATATCTTGTGACCTTTTTTGTGATGAACAATGAGCGGGGTATGCCGTCGCCAAGCTTTTCGGAGCTTGTTCATTCGGTTTATGATGATGAAAACAGGATAGTAAGCTGCGAAATTTTTAATAATAAAACGGGCAGCGTTTCGGCAAGCAGGGAGTATTACGAATACGAGGGTAAAAGGCTTATCAGGGCGGTGAAATTTGAGGAGTACAGCAGAGACTATAAGCCCGATAAGGTCATGCTTGAAATATGTCCTACGCTTATTATCAATCCGTTTATTTACAAATATAATTTTGAATATGCGGAGGCGGCGGTGTTCTGTGAGATCATTCGCAAATATTCCCGTGAGGAGGATACGTCAAAACGGTTTGAGCTTAAAAATGCAGTGCTTGCGGGGCTGAAAAAATACGGGGTGGATTGCTTTGAAGCCTGAAATTTATACTATTTTTATGTTGTTGCCTTGTCGGATTTTTGCAAAAATCCCCGCACTTGACAAACCCCTCAATATATGGTACAATAAATCCTGCGGGGCATTTTTCAAGTGTGCTTTAACAGAGTAATACGTTGCTACTGCGCCGCAATGTTAAAAAGGAAAGGAATTTAAGAGTTATGAAAATGAAAAAGATCATGGCTGCTGTTTTAAGCGGCATTATGTGTATGGGGCTTTGCTCCTGCGGGAACGCCGGTGACAGCGGGGACAGCAGCAGCGGGTCTCCCACCGACTGGGAGTACATACAGAACAAGGGCACTTTGGTAGTGGGGATAACCTATTACGAGCCGATGAACTACCTTGACGAAAACGGCGAGCTGACGGGCTTTGAGACGGAGTTTACAAAGGCTGTCTGCGAAAAGCTGGGGGTAACTCCCGAATTTCAGGTTATAGAATGGTCGAAAAAGGAAGTGGAGCTTCAGTCCCGCACCATTGACGCTATATGGAACGGACTGACGGTTTCCGATGAACGGCGTGAGCAAATGGCTTTTTCCGTAAGCTATATTGTGAACAAGCAGGTGGTCATTGCAAAGACGGAGAATGCGGGCAAATACACCGACACTGCTTCCATGGCGGGGACTTCCATAGCCTTTGAGGGCGGCTCTGCAGGAGAGACTGCGGCGACCTCCGACGAGACCCTTAGCGGCTGCAATCTCATCAACTGCGAGGCGCAGAAGGACGCTCTTATGGAGGTAAAGGCGGGCACTGCCGACCTTGGGATAATCGACTATGTAATGGCGCTTGCCTCTGTGGGCGAGGGCACGGATTATTCGGATATCACGATCATTGATTCGGTGGAGCTTACTCCCGAGGAATATGCCATAGGTTTGAGGCTTAGCGATACGGAGACCGTGAACAAGATAAACGGCGCTATTGACGAGCTTGCAAAGGACGGCAGCCTCAGAGCGCTGGCGGAAAAATACGGGCTTGCGGACGTTTACGCGCTGGATTAAAAATATCCGATAAAATACTTTTTTCAAAGAGGCAGGAGACTTATACTAATTTTCGATCGAACTGTAGACAAAATTTTCAAAAAGGCTGTACGTATTTCTAGGAAAACGACCGCAGGCAGCCTTTCGGCTGTCAAGGGAGTTTGACGACGAAAGACGTGCAGAATTTTTGAAAATTGTCTATAGTGAGATTGAAAATTAGTATTATATTATTCGGCTCATCCTGCCTCTTGCTTCTTGCAGGAGGTATAAATTATGGGCTTTTGGGAGGTTACAAAGCAGCTTGCGGACGGCTTTTCGGTAACTTTGCTGATTTTCGGGGTCACGCTGCTTTGCTCATTGCCGCTGGGGCTGGTCATTACCTTTGGGTCAATGTCGAAATGGAAGCCGTTGAAATGGCTGACGAAAACCTTTGTGTGGATAATCAGGGGCACGCCCCTTATGCTTCAGATAATTCTGATATTTTACGGGCCGGGGCTTTTGTTTAAAATGAATGCCCTCCCTCGTATGACGGCGGTGCTTATTGCCTTTATCATCAACTATTCCTGTTATTTTTCCGAGATATACAGGGGAGGCATTGAGAGCATTTCAAAGGGACAGTATGAGGCGGGGCAGGTACTGGGCATGACGAAAAGTCAGATATTTTTCAGGATAATTCTTTTTCAGGTGATAAAGCGGATAGTCCCCCCAATGGGAAATGAGATAATCACTCTTGTGAAGGACACGTCCCTTGCGAGAGTAATTGCGGTGGCGGAGCTGGTCAAGGCGGCGGAAAATATTGTAAGTATGCGCTCGATAATATGGCCGCTGTTTTACGTAGGGGCGTTTTACCTGGCTTTCTCCGCTGTGCTGACCCTTGTGCTGGGACAGGTGGAGAAGAAGATGAACTACTTTAATTAGCGGAGGCTTATGTTATGGCTTTTTTGGAGGTAAAGGGGATTTTCAAGGACTTTGGGAAAACCAAGGTTTTAAAAGGCATTGACTTTGAACTGGAAAAGGGCGAGGTGCTGGCCGTTATTGGCTCTTCGGGCAGCGGCAAGACTACTTTTCTGCGGTGTCTCAATTTCCTGGAGACCCCCGACAAGGGGCAGATAGTTGTAAATGGGGAAACGCTTTTCGATTCGTCCGAGCCTCCCTATTCGGACAGGGAGAAGCGGGAGAAAAGGCTGCATTTCGGGCTTGTTTTTCAGTCCTTCAATTTATTCCCTCAGATGAATGTATTGCAGAATGTTTCCCTTGCGCCGAAGCTTCACGAAACAAGCGGCAGGAAGCTGACAAAGCAGGAGAAGGGGAATGTTTTCAAAACTATTGAGGATAACGCCATGCAGCTGATAGATATGGTAGGGCTTGCGGATAAAGCGAAAAATTATCCCTGTCAGCTTTCGGGAGGGCAGCAGCAGAGGGTGGCTATTGCAAGGGCATTGGCTCTGAAGCCCGATATACTTTGCTTTGACGAGCCTACCTCCGCTCTTGACCCGGAGCTTACGGGGGAGGTGCTGCGGGTAATACGCGAGCTGAAAAGCTCCGACAGGACCATGATAGTGGTAACGCATGAGATGAACTTTGCCCGCGGCGTGGCGGACAAGGTGATATTCATGGCGGACGGCGTCATTGAGGAAATGGGCACGCCCGATGAGGTTTTCGGAAATCCCAAAAGCGAAAAGACAAAGGGGTTTTTGGAGAAATCCTTAGGCGATTAGAGGCAGGAGGCCGGAAGCAAGAGGCAGGATTTGAACTGTTTAGGATATGTTGATTTTTTGAAAAGGCTTGTTTGATGTACAGGCTTTTTCTTTTCTGTTGTATAGTGCAAAATCGCTTTAGTAACGTTAAGCAGATATGTGCAAATGGTATAAATTTCCAAATGCAGTAGCAAATTTGCGTGGAGCTATTGACAAATGGTAAAAAATGTGATATACTATATATAAAGGAGCAGAGTTCGGTAAATCCTTTGCCAAATAGCGCAATGGTTCAGCCCGACGCCTTTTAGAAACATAAATTTTGTCCGCCAATAAAAAGATACCGCATTTTTCCTCCTGCCTCCCTGCTTCCCGCCTCCTGCATCCAAAAGGTTAAAATTCGGTAACATTTGGTTACAATAGGTTACAAAACGGTAAAAGGTTTTTACCCTTTTTTTGATTTTTCAGGTTTTCATCACCACTTTTCACCACCAAAATTTTATACCCAAATTTTCCCAAAATAATATACCGAGCGCAAATTTTGAACGATTTATACATTTTGATAATATTTTTTGTGCAAAATGTATAAGAAACGGGCTGAAATTTCTGAATTTATTTTAGGGTTTATTGTTCGGAAAAGGTTGCAATTTGGTTACAAATGAGGTATAATTATAACAGAGTGGTAAATATACCCCATTCGGTGGTGAAAAGTGGTAAATTTTCAACAAGCTGTTGAAAAGTGTGTTGAAAAGGCAAGCTGCTGCCAAAAAACCGGAAATCTCAAGGAAAGGACTGATAGATATGAGCGCTCCTCTTATGGGTACGTATAACCATGTTATGGACCCTAAGGGCAGAATGTCCTTTCCCACGAAGCTCCGCGAGCTGTTAGGGCCGGGCTTTGTGATAACTATCAGCCTGGAGGGGTGCCTGGTGGCATACTCCGCCGATGAATGGGAGAAATTTACCGAGAAGCTGGCGTCGCTTTCGGGGGCTAAGGCAAGGCAGGCTATAAGAAAGTTTTCCTCAAATGCGTTTATTCCCGAGGCGGACAAGCAGGGGAGAATACTCATTCCTCAAAATCTGCGGGAGCATGCGGGGCTTTCCCATGATGTGACTGTTATAGGTAACCTTAACCATGCGGAGATATGGGACACCGAGCGGTATGAGGAGGCTAACGCAAAGTTCAGTGATGATGAGCTTACAGAGGCTCTGGACGAGCTGGCCTTCTAGAAGCTGGAGATTAGAGGCTAGAGGCTGGAATTGCAAAATGCTTTAAAGATTTTACGCCTATGGGGGGAGCTTAAATGGAATTTGAGCACGTTTCCGTGCTGCTGAATGAGTGCTTGGAGGGGCTTGATATTGACCCCTGCGGCATTTATATTGACGGCACCTGCGGCGGCGGGGGACATTCCTTTGAAATTGCAAAGAGGCTCAAAACAGGCAGGCTTATAGGCATTGACCGCGACCCGGACGCTGTAAAGGCGGCGGGGGAGCGATTGGCGGATCTGCCTGCGGAGGTTGTAAAAGGGAATTACGACTGCATGGGCGATATTGCAAGGGGAATGGGGATAGAAGAGGTGGACGGCATACTGCTTGATCTGGGAGTTTCCTCTTATCAGCTGGACAATGCCGAAAGGGGATTCAGCTACCACAATGAGGGTATGCTGGATATGAGAATGTCCAAGGAGGGCGTAAGCGCCCGTGATATTGTGAACGACAGCCCCAAGGGGGAAATTACCCGCATATTATATGAATACGGCGAGGAAAAATTTGCTCCGAGGATTGCAGAAAATATTATAAAGCACAGGGAGGAAAAGCCCATAGAGACCACCACAGAGCTAGCGGAGATAGTAAAAGAGGCTGTTCCCGCAAAGTTCAGGCGGGAGAAAAATCCCTGCAAGAAAACCTTTCAGGCGCTGCGGATAGCGGTGAACGGGGAGTTTGAGCATTTGGACAGAGCGCTGGACGAGGCTTTTGAGCTGCTTAAAGTCGGCGGCAGGCTTTGCGTGATAACATTCCACTCGCTGGAGGACAGAATGGTAAAGCAAAGGTTTGCGGAATGGTGCAAGGGCTGCACGTGTCCGCCCGATTTTCCGGTATGCGTTTGCGGCAACACCCCGAGGGCGAAACTCATAAACCGCAAGCCCATTGAAGCGGGCGAGGAAGAGCTTGCAAGGAACAACCGCAGCAGAAGCGCAAAGCTGCGTATCATTGAAAGGCTCAGATAGATCAAAGGGCAGTGCAATGGTGCGGCGGTGTGGCGGTGCAGCAATGTATAAATCAAGGTCACAATTAAAATTAATTATAAATTATAAAGTTCCGTCAGAAAAATCGGCGGAGGAAGTGCAGAGAGTACAGGCGGTTTTACAAGTAAACAGGATTTTGAAAGCGATCAAAATCTTGCCTCTTGCCTCTAACCTCTTGTCTCTAACAGGTGAGTGCGGAGCGGTTCGGAAAAGGGTTATATTCTGACCTCTTACTTCTAACCTCTGACCTCTAAAAGGATGGTGTAATGATCATGGCTGAAAGAAATACAAATCTTGCTTATGATATTTCCAGATATGAAAAATACGAAAGGATCGAAGCAGTGAAAAAGGCGCCTGCCATAAAAACCGAACGGGCGGCAAAGGCTTCGCTGACCCCCATTACCATGGCTTCGCTGACGATGATCGTGGGAATAGGGCTTATGCTGACTTTGTTTGTAACGTCAAAGGCGGATATTGCGGCGGTCCATGCGGATATTGTGGCGGCTCAGGCGGAGGTCCAGGAGCTTCAGCAGGAAAACAACCGCATGAAAACCGAGCTGGAGCAGAAAAGCTCTCAAAAAGCCGTTGAGACCTATGCGGAGGAAATTTTGGGAATGCAGAAGCTGGAAAGATCCCAGATAGAATATGTAAGCCTTGAAAGCGGCAATATGGTGGAAATTTCCGAAAAGAACGAGACCGTTGCCACTAAGGTCAAAAATTTCTTTGACAAGGTTTTGGAATACATAGGCATTTAAGATAATAAAAATATAGAAAGAGTTTATAAAAAAAGCAAAAGAATCAGGAGAATATAAGCAGGAAAAAGCCTAAAGATGAAAATAGGCAAGGAGCAGGAAAAAAGGGGTTGAACTTCTTGCTTCTTGCCTCTAATTATCTTGCCTCTAATAGGGAAAAGAACTCATAATTCTTGCTTCTTGCCTCTTGCTTCCTGCCTCTAAAAGGAGTTGTATAGATCATGCCTTCATATCAGCCTACAAAGCTTATGAAAAACAGGCTAAGCATTTATGTTGCTTTTGCGCTGTTTGCTTTTACGGTTTATGTTATTGTGAATTTATTCAGGACGAGCGTCAAGGAACATGACAGGTATGCTGCCATGGCTAATGACAATCAGTTTACAAGCACCACTGTGGAGGCTGCAAGAGGGACTATTTATGACGCAAACGGCGTTACCCTTGCCCAGTCCGCCACGGTGTACAATATTATTATATCTCCTGCCGCCATTACAAAGCTGGACAGCGATGAGATGGACGACGACGAAAAGGAGCGGCAGATAAAGACCTGCGCCCGCATTATCAGCGAGGAAACGGGCTGCGATGAAAACAAGATACTGAATGCCTTTGAAAACAAGGAAACAAGGGGCAAGCAGTGGTTCAAATGCGCTTCACGGGTAGACAAGCAGATACTGACCAATATTACCACAAGAGCCTCGGAGGACGGTCTGGCGGGAAATCTCATTTTCAGCGAGGAGGACACTAAGAGAGTATACCCAAACAACGATCTGGCGGCGGCGGTGATAGGGTTCACCAATTACGACGGCGACGGCGTTTACGGGGTGGAGGCTTATTACAACGACTATCTGGCGGGAGTGGACGGAAAGATAATTTCCGCTACGGACGCTCAAGGCAATGAAATGCCCTACAAGAACGACAAGAATTTTGCGGCGCAGAACGGCAATTCCCTGTACCTTACCATTGATTCGACGCTTCAGTATTACATGGAGAGGGAACTCCAGAAGTGCGTTGAGGAAAATAATGTGGACAACCGTGCCTGCGGGATAATCCTTAATGCAAAGACGGGGGCGGTGCTGGCAATGGCCACATACCCCGGCTTTGACCTTAACGACAGAAACAGCATTTATGCTCCAAAGGACAGGAATGCGCTGGCGAAATTTGCGGAGGAACACGGCGACGGAGAGGAATACGAGGAAGAATACGCCAAATACCGCGAGCAGCAATGGAAAAACAAGGCTATTACGGAGATATATGAGCCGGGTTCGGTATTTAAGGTTATAACGGGGTCGGCGTCGCTGGAGGAAAAGGTGGTTTCTTTGCAGAGCACCTTTGCCTGCAATCACTCCATAACCGTTGCGGACAGAACTATAAACTGCTGGACGGCGGGAGACCACGGCACACAGGATTTTACCGTTGCCATGACCAACTCCTGCAACCCTGCGTTCATTCAGATAGGGCAGCGGCTGGGGATCGACAAATTCAGTGAATATGTAAGAGGCTACGGCTTTTACGAGATCACGGGAATAGACCTGCCGGGCGAAACGGCGGGAATAGTTTACAGGGCGGACGATATGGGCATAGTGGAGCTGGCGGCCTGCTCCTTCGGGCAGTCCAACACCATTACTCCCATTCAGATGATAACCGCCTATGCGGCTGTTATCAATGGCGGATATCTTTTAAAGCCTTATGTTGTGGGAAAGATCGTTGACCCCAACGGAAATGTGGTAAAGACCAATGAGCGCATGGTGCGCAGGCAGGTCATCTCCGACGAGACCTCGGCGCAGATGAGGCAGGTATTGGAGACGGTGGTAAACAACAAGGGCGGTTCAAACGCTTACATAAAGGGCTACAGGATAGGCGGCAAATCGGGAACTTCGGAGAAGATCGCAAAAAACAATGCGGCAGGGGAGTCGATATACTATGTATCCTCCTATGTGGGCTTTGCGCCTGCGGACGACCCCGAAATTATAATGCTGGTAATGGTCGACGAGCCCCAGGGGCGCGACAAGAACGGCTCTCATGTTTATTATGGCAGCATGGTGGCGGCGCCTGTGGTATCGGCGGTACTGAAAGATGCTCTGCCGTATCTTGGGTATTATCCCGAATATACGGACGAGGAGCTGCGTGCGCTTGATGTAAATGTGCCCAATGTGGAGGGGCGGGATGTGGACGCGGCTGTGGGGACTATAGAGAGTATGGAGCTTCAGGCCTATAAAGTAGGCTCGGGGGGACAGGTCATAAAGCAAGTGCCCTCGGGTACGGCTTCCATTCCCCGAAACGGAAAGATCATTCTTTACACGGAAGAGAATTACACTCCGGAAACTACCACGGTGCCCGATGTTCTGGGGTACAGTCTGTCGGATGTGAATTACCTGCTCACTTCTGCCAATATTAACTTTAAGGCAGGGGACGGCGCTACCGACCGCGCAGGCGCTGTGGCTGCCACTCAGAATTACGCTCCGGGAAGCGTTGTTGAAGTGGGTACGGTAGTTGAGGTCACGTTTATGGTGCGTGATGAGGGATAGGATAATTAATAATTAGTAATTAATAATGAATTGGCGATGTTGTGAATTTTGGGCAATGTCGGTGAAATTGCAACTGCAACAAAAAATTGCCGGAGAATAGGGGAGAAGCGGTTTTCTTGCTTCCTGCCTCTTGCCTCTTGCAGAAGGAGCTTATAATTTATGGATCGTGTTAAGGATTTAAGCGCGCTGCTTAGTGATGTGACGGCGACGGACAAGGGCGAGAGCTTTATTTACAAAGGAAAAAATGTGAAGATCACGGGGATAACCGACGACACAAGAGAGGTAAAGCCCGGGAATATTTTCATTTGCGTTAAGGGTAACTCCTTTGACGGGCATGAGGCTGCTGCGGATATGTTAAAGGCGGGGGCGGCTGTTGTTGTGGTGAGCCATGACCTTGGTTTAAAGGACAGGCAGATAATTGTCAAGGACACCCGCAAATTCTACGGTCTGCTGACGGCGGCTTGGTTCGATCACCCCGAAAAAAAGCTCATTTTAGTGGGTATCACGGGAACTAACGGCAAGACCACAATGGCGACCATGATACACCATGTGCTGACCCATGCGGGGGCTATGGCGGGGCTTATAGGCACGGCGCAGACACTTATAGGCAAAGAGCCTGTAGTCCGTGATGAGAACACGCCCACAACGCCGAGAGTTTTCGAGCTGTATGAGCTGTTTGAGAATATGGTCAAAAAAGGGTGCAGGTACTGTGTTATGGAGGTTTCCTCCTTTGCTCTCGATCAGCACAGGACGGGGCCTGCGATATTTACCTGCGGCGTTTTCACCAACCTTACCCAGGATCATCTTGATTATCACGGGACTATGGAAAATTACTACAATGCCAAAAAGAGGCTGTTTGAGGGGTACTGCAAATTAGCGTTCATAAACACGGACGATCCTTTCGGGCAGCGGCTTTTCACGGAGATAAAGTGCTCTAAATTTTCCTACGGTATCACGGGGAAGAGCAACATTTATGCAAGCTTTATAAGATATGCGGACGGGGTTCAGAAGTTCTATTTCTGCTACCCCGGAAAGAGCATTGAAATGAGCCTTAATATGATGGGCAGCTACAATGTTTCAAACGCTGTGGCGGCGGTTGGCGTGCTCACTCAGCTTAAAGTGCCTATGCAGAAGATATTTGACGCTGCGGCAAGCTTTGAGGGTGTAAGGGGACGGTGCGAGCTTATCCCCACTCACAGGAATTTCTTTATTGTATGCGATTATGCTCACTCTCCCGACGCACTGGAGAATATGCTTTCCTCCATTAAGGAAAACACAGAGGGGCGGCTTATCACCCTTTTCGGCTGCGGCGGAAACAGGGACAGGACAAAACGTCCTCTTATGGCAAAGGCGGCGGCGAAATATTCCGATTACCTTATTGTGACCTCGGACAATCCGAGGAATGAAGAACCTGAGGCGATAATTGACGATATCGAGGCGGGGCTTGAGGGTGTGAACATTCCTCATGACCGCATTGCGGACAGGCGCTCCGCCATTTTCCACGGAGTCAGGATAGCACGCAAGGGCGATGTGCTTGTGCTGGCGGGCAAGGGACATGAGGATTATCAGATACTGAAGGACAATGTGCATATCCACTTTGATGAGCGTGAGATAGTGGCGGACGCTTTAAAGGCGCTGGAGGACAGCGTGCCTGCAATTGACAGGGAGCTTTTCTCGGGAATGGGCTTGGAAGAAATACGTGTGGCGGTAGGGGGGACGTTCTCCGCTGTTCACGGAGTTAAAACGGTAGTCAATGCGGGGGCGGTAAGCAGCGACACGAGAAGTCTTACTCCCGGAAGCTTGTTTATAGCTTTCAAGGGGGACAAATTCGACGGGCATGATTATGTGGAAGCGGCGATACAAAAGGGTGCTGTGGCTGCTGTCACGAGCCGCCCCGTGGGAAGCTGTCCGTGCATTGTGGTAAAGGACACGAGAGATGCTATTCTCAAAATAGCCGCTCATTACCGCAATAAATTTACTCCCAAGCTTATCGGCATAACGGGCAGTGTGGGGAAAACCACCACAAAGGAAATGACCGCTCTTGCGGTATCCTCCCATTACAACACTCTTAAAACAGACGGAAACAAGAATAACGAGATAGGTATGTCCTTTTCCCTGTTGGGACTGACGCCCTCTCACAAGGCGGCAGTCATTGAAATGGGTATGAACCATTTCGGGGAGATAGAAAGGCTGTCAAAGGCGGCAAGACCCAGCGTTTGCGTGATAACAAATATCGGGTGGTCTCATGCGGAGAATTTAGGCAGCAGGGAAAATATTCTCAAAGCGAAGTTAGAGATACTGGCGGGGGCGGAGGCGAATGCGCCGCTGATAATATGCGGTGATGACGATATGCTGCTCCCCTTGAAAAAGACGGTTACGGACAGACCCGTTATAACCTGCGGAATGCTGAACAAACAGTGCGATTACACTGCGGAGGATATAGTGCAGGACGGGGAGATACTGAAATTTACGGTAATAAAGAACGGTCAGCCTTTAGGAAAAGTTCAGATTCCCTGTGTGGGACAGCATTATGTAAATGACGCTCTTATTGCACTGGCGGCGGCCGAGGCTGTTCACTGCGACTTTAGCGAGGCGGCTGCGGCTTTGGCAGGCTATGAAGCCTGCGGTCTGCGGCAGCACACGGAAGAGGTGGACGGCAAGACCCTGATAATTGACTGCTACAATGCTGCTCCCATTTCCATGAAAGCGGCTATAGATGTGCTTTGCGATACTCCTGTGGGGGCGGGTGGCAAGCGTATAGCTGTTCTTGGGGATATGCTGGAGCTTGGCACACGTTCTCCGGAGTTACATGAGGAGATAGGGGAGTATGCGGCGGTAAAGGGTGTTGACATTGTGATAGCTTTCGGGCAGTATGCCCAGTTTATTGCCAAAAAGGCCGAAGAAATGGGCGTAGTCTGCTGCAAGGCTAAAACAAAGGAAGAAGCGGTGAATTACCTTAATTTCAAGGCGGCAAGCGGAGATGTTCTGCTGTTTAAGGCAAGCAGGGGAGTGCATCTGGAGGAAGTTATCAAGGAAGCTTTTGGAGTCTGAGCGGTCGGAAGCAAGAGGCAGGAAGCAGGATTTTTCTGAGTGGGAATTTGTTTGCTGCTTCGGTATTTTGACAATTTATTCGGCGCTGTGGTCTTATAATTAATAAAAAAGAAAGGTAACGGATATAGAGGGGTGCAGGAGCATAAATTCCTGCCTCTCGGAATATCTTGCTTTAATTATGGTTTACTGGCTTAATTTGTTGGCGGCGGCTATTGCATTTGCACTGGCGGCGGCTATCGGAAAGGTGCTTATACCTATGATGCACCGCCTGCACTTCGGGGCTACCATTTATGAGAAAGGCCCTAAATGGCAGGAGAAGAAAAACGGCACGCCTTTAATGGGCGGGTTTATGTTCATTATTGCTGCGCCCCTGTCTATCGCCATATGCTATGCCGTATGGCAGGGTATGGTGCGGGACGTTACCCTTGCCCCCGACAGGACGGGGCTGTATAAACTTATTGCGGGGGTCATGTTTGCGATACTGAATGCTGTGATAGGATTTATTGACGATTTTATAAAGGGCGTGAAGCACCAAAATCTGGGGCTTAGAGCCAAGCAGAAAATGGTAATGCAGCTTTGTCTTACAGCGGCGTTTATGTATGTGCTTTTTATGCTGGGAGACACGTCCACGGCTATATCGTTTCCTTTTATAGGGGAGCTTGAGCTGGGGATACTTTATTACCCGCTGATGATACTGTACCTTATTTTCCTCACAAATGCGGTAAACCTTACCGACGGCGTGGACGGGCTTTGCGGCACGGTCACGGTGGTGTTCTGCGTTTCCTATCTGATGATATTTTCCTCTATGGGGCTGCATGAATATTCCCTTTTTGCCTCTGCTTTGGCGGGAGGGTGCATGGGGTTTTTAGTGTGGAATCTCAATCCTGCGAAAATATTCATGGGGGACACGGGTTCGATGTTTTTGGGCGGAGCGGTTTGCGCCATGGGGTTTATTACCCATGAACATTTGCTGCTGGCGCTGGTGGGGATCATTTACGTTTGCGAGGCGCTGTCGGTGGTATTGCAGGTGATAAGCTTCAAGACCACGGGGAAGAGGATATTTAAAATGTCCCCCATACATCATCACTTTGAAATGTGCGGTTTTTCCGAATACAAGATAGTTATTGTGTTTTCGACCGTGGGGCTTATCTGCGGCATAATTGCAAATGTGATATATAACGTGTACCTGAAATAATTTACAGGCAAATATTTATGAGCTTTTAAGCGGAAAGGAGCAGGAGAATATGCCCGAAAAAAGAACGGCGGCTGCAAAACAGCCCCCCTCAAAGAGAAAAAAGGCCAAAAAGGAAAAGCCCAAGTGGCTGCCCAATAACAAAAGTCCGTTAAAGTTTTTTATTCCTAAAAGCTCAAAGACCATGTATCTCAATGATGTGCATATCGGGGAAATGGATCTGCCCTTTCTGTTTTTGGTGATCGTACTGCTGGTATTCGGGCTGGTCATTATGTACTCCGCCTCCTACGCCTGGGGCATACATGACGGCGCAGGACCGTACTATTATTTTATCCGCCAGTCGCAAATGGCGGGGATAGGGCTTGTAATGATGATGTTTCTGGCAAGTCCGCTGTTTGATTATCATATTATGAAAAATCCGCTGATAACATACGGGGCGTTTTTGCTTAGTCTGGTGCTTATGGTGCTGGTGTTCACGTCCCTGGGAATTTCCGAGGCAGACGCTAACAGGTGGATAAGGATAACGGAAAACTTCCGCTTTCAGCCCTCGGAGATAGTCAAGCTTACCATGGTAATGGTATTCGCTTACATGATGAGCGCCAATTACAAGAATATGCAGACGGTAAAATACGGGATAATACCCTATCTTATGGTAATGGGCGTTATACTGGCGCTGACCCTGGCGCAAAGGCACTTATCCGCCACGATAATCATTGCCTGCATAGGGCTTGCTCTGATATTCGTGGGCGGGGCAAGGCTTGACCACTTTATTATGCTGGTGCTGATAATGCTGGTAATAGGCGGTGCGGGGTTTTATATGCTTTATTCCATAGGCAAATTCGACTATGTAATGGAGAGGATCGAGGGGTGGCTTGACCCCTTTGCAAAGGAAAACAGAGACCTTGCCTGGCAGACAAGGAACTCCCTTATTGCCATTGGTTCGGGAGGAGTTTTCGGGCTGGGGCTGGGAAATTCCAGGCAGAAATTTTTGTATCTGCCCGAGTCGAAAAATGACTTTGTATTTGCCATAGTCTGCGAGGAGCTGGGGTTTGTGGGGGCTTCTCTTGTGATAATTTTGTTTTTGGTGCTTATTTTCAGAGGCTTTGCAATAGCACAGAATGCCCCCGACAAATACGGAATGCTGCTGGCAACGGGGATAATGGTGCAGGTGGGCTTGCAGGCACTGCTTAATATTGCGGTGGTCACAAATGCCATTCCCAACACGGGAATTTCCCTGCCGTTTTTCAGCTACGGCGGCACGGCGCTTATTTTGCAGCTGGCGGAAATGGGCGTGGTGCTGAACATATCACGACAATCTATCCCGCACAAGGGCAAGGACGACACGCCCATGGACGACAGGGAACTGGCGGAGATACACAAGGCGAAGCAGCAGCTTAGAAAAGGCGAATAAATATTGTGCATCAGGCATATTCCCCGTCTGTGGCGGGGAATATGCTGTAAATAAAAAATCTCCGGTACATAGGAGGAAAAAAAGTAAATGAAATATCTTTTAACAGGCGGCGGGACTGCCGGGCACATTAACCCCGCTCTTGCCATTATTTCCATTATAAAGGACAGAGAGCCCGATGCGGAATTTTTGTATGCGGGCACGCCCAACGGAATGGAATCAAAGCTTGTCCCTATGGAGGGGATAGAATTTGCCCCCATAAGGGTCAGCGGCTTTCAGAGGAAGATAACCCCGAAAAATATTGCCCGGAACATAAGGGCGGCGGCGTATCTTACCACGGCGGGGCACACGGCAAAGAAAATTCTGAAGAATTTTAAACCCGATGTTGTTATAGGCACGGGGGGATATGTTAGCGGTCCTGTGGTGCTTGAAGCGGAGAGAATGGGCATTCCTGCGGTGATACATGAGCAGAATGCTTACCCGGGTGTTACCACGCGTATCCTTGCAAAAAAGGCTACTGCCGTAATGCTTACCATGGACGAGGCGAGGGAATATCTTGACCCCTCGGTCAATGCGGTAAAGACAGGTTTGCCTGTAAGGCGGGGCTTTGACGGTAAGCTTACGAGGGCGGACGCCAAGCGGCAGCTGGGGTTATCGGAGGACAAGCTTTGCATATTCTCCTGGGGAGGGAGTCTGGGTGCGGGGGCTATAAATGACAACGCTGTCGCATTGATGAAATGGGAATCCGAGAACAATTTCCCTGTGACCCACATTCATTCCTACGGAAAAATGGGGCGTGACAGCTTTGAGCAGCGTATAGCGGATATTGGCATTGACCTTAAAACCAACAAAAACCTTATGGTAAGGGAATACATACACAACATGGACATATGCACTGCGGCGGCTGATCTTATCATTTGCCGCAGCGGGGCTTCGGCTATCAGTGAGCTGGAGGCCATGGGCAGGGCTTCTATACTTATCCCGTCACCTGTTGTGGCGGGTAATCATCAATATCACAACGCCATGGTGCTCGGAAAGGCGGGGGCGGCTGTGGTCATTGAGCAGAAGGATCTGACTGATGAGCTTATTATTGACAAGGTGAAGGAGCTGGTGGGAAGTCCCAAGCAGCTCAATGAGCTTTCCAGACGTGCTCATGCGCAGTGTATTGCGGACACGGGGGAGAGGATATACGGGGTTATTAAGGGGGCTATGAAATAGCTTTAGTTTATTGGTATCTGTCAGTGACTTCGCCCTTACGGGCGGCAGCATGAACTCACGGCATTCGCCGTGTGTTCTATGCTGCACGCCGCCCGACGTTAGTTTATTGGCAGTTGTAACATTACAGTCACAGCATTTATTCATTTGAACCCTTTGCCGGACGTCGGGCGGCGTTTGGCGTTACTTGCTCTTGAAGTGCGTTTGTTTACGACACTTTGTTAGAGGGGGCTCCGCCCCCCGTCCCCCGCAAGGGCGCCGCCCTTGACCCGCCAAAGGGGTTCCCCCTTTGGAAACCCGAGTGGAGTGACTGCTCTTTGTATGCTTTTATGCTCTTGTTTGCTTAACCTCTGGTTATATCTGCGCCAAGGCTTCGCAGATTGCCGTCTATATCCTCATAGCCTCGGTCTATGTACTCGGTACGGTATATTTCCGATGTGCCGTTCGCTCCCAATGCGGCGCAGACTATGGCTGCTCCCCCTCGGAGATCGGGTGCGTCGGCGGTTGTGCCGTAAAGCTCTTTGACACCTGTCACTACGGCAACTTTTCCCTCCGCTCTTATATCCGCTCCCATTCTGCACAGTGCGTCGGTATGGCGGTAGCGGTTTTCAAAGATATTTTCCACGAAAACGGTCGTTCCGCTTGCGGTACACAGGGGGGACATTACTACTGCTTGTGTATCGGTGGGAAATCCGGGATACACCATAGTCCGTATAGTTTCTGCGGGTTTGACTCGTTCCCGTCTGTGGATATATATGCTGCTGCCGAAGCAGCGGACATAACAGCCCATTTGTTCAAACACGGGGATAACTGCTTCCAAATGCACTGGGTTGCAGTCTGTCAGCAGAAGCTCCCCACCTGTGCAGGCTACGGCTGAAAGATATGTAGTAGCGGCTATTCTGTCGGGGATTATGGAAAATTCCTCTTCCTCGGGAAATGTGAGCTTTTCCACTCCCGAAATGACTATCCGTCCGCCGCCGTCTCCCGAGATCCTGCCGCCGCAGAGGCGGAGAAAATCGGCGAGGCAGCATATTTCCGGTTCACGGGCGGCATTGGATATTATGGTTTCCCCTTGTGCGGTGGCGGCGGCAAGCATGATATTTTCCGTTGCTCCCACGGAGGGGAAGGACAGGGAGATACGGCAGCCGCTAAGCCCTTTGGGGGCGGTGCATTCGATCTTGCCGTGTTCGTCCTCGATAACTGCGCCCATTTTCCGCAGAGAGGAAAGGTGCATATCTATGGGACGGGGTCCCAGGTCGCAGCCTCCGGGGTAACAGAGGGTACAATGTCCTGTTCTCCCCAGCAGCGCCCCCATGAAGATGACGGACGACCGCATGGAGCGCATAAGGGAGCTTTCGATGACCGAATTGTCGATATATGTAGGATCTATAAGACAGGTATTTCCGCTGCCTGTGACTCTTGCCCCCAGTGAGGAGAGTATTCTCCCTGCGCAGAAGCGGTCGGAGATGACGGGGCAGTTGGTGAGGGTTATCTTGCCGGTACTGCTTGCAGAACCGTTGCCGCCCGTACAGAGGGCTGCTGCTGCCATAACGGGAAGTACGGCATTTTTTGAGCCTTGCAGCGACAGTTCCCCTTGCAGACGTTTCCCTCCGTTTATTATCAGCTTTCCCATTGCCCAGCGCTCCTTTGCAGATTTTTTTCATAACTTATACTATGCAAATGACGGTAAAGTGCTACTGGAGGCAGGAAGCAAGAAGCAAGAGGCAGGATTTGAGTAGTCCTTGATAATTGGGATAAAAGGAAGTGGATTTATGAATTGTCCGTACTGTGAAAAGGAAATGAAGAAAGGTATTATTTCCGGAGACGGAAGAAGCAGAGTTTACTGGAAATCGGGAGAAAAAAGGACGAACTTTAAGGACAAGCTTGGCGGAACGGGCATTTTAAAGGCTGTGAAATATTCTTTGGCAGTGTTTGAGATCGAGGCATACTACTGCCCCAAATGCAAAAAGATGATTTTTGACACGGAAGTTTCCTAATCTCTTTTTGAATGAAGGAGAAAATGATATGATACAAAATCAGATAAATAAACCTGTCATTATTCGGGCAACCTTGGAAATGGCCTCGCAGATATATGAAGTGGTTCGCAGTACGATAAAGGAAATATACACCAAATACTATTCGGATGAGGCGGTCGGATTCTTTTTGGCGCTTCACAGCAAGGAGAATATTTTAGGGGATATTTCGGAAGGAAAAGTATATGCGGTCACTCTCGGACAAGATGTGGTCGGAACAGGAACGCTTGACAAAGATCATATCGGGCGTGTATTTGTATTGCCGCAGTTTCAGGGGCAGGGGATAGGCACGCTTATTATGGAGCGCTTTGAAAGTGAGATCATAAAAAGTCACGGTGCTGCATGGCTGGATTCTTCCCTTCCGGGGGGAAAATTTTTCAGCAGCAGGGGATATATTGCCAAGGAATACAGGGAATATACTCTTGAGAATAATAAAGTGCTGGCGTATGAGGTAATGTGCAAGGAAAATTTCCCCATAGACCCCGATGAATACAATGCACCGTCACAATTGGTAAGGCGTGAAATGGAATTGCAGGGAATTGATCTTGACGAGCTGCGAAAGGTTTTTCCCAAAAGATTATACCTGCTTGCAGACAGCTTGTACGACGCTATGCTGGCGAAAAATGCCGGAACGCTTACCTATCATGTGGGGGGCGAGGTATATGTTATGAAGCATGACAATGGGGTCGGATTTGTAAAGGGTGAAATGTGTTCCCCGGGAATTGCGACCCAGGCAGAGGATCTCATTGCCGCAGGCGCTCGGGAACTCATTCATGTGGGGTTTGCGGGAGGCCGCGTGGGGACGCGTATCGGCGATGTGGTTATTACCGACGGGGCATTTAACGATACGGCGGTGGCAGGACTGTACGGCTGCAAGGGCGAGATAGTCGAATCGTCAAAGGGGCTTACGGATTCTTTATGCAAGGAAATGGAAGCCAAGGGAATTACGTATCGCAGAGGGTATCACTGGACTACCGACGCAGGATATGTTGAGACAAGCTGGCGTATAAAATATATGGAGGACAAGGGCGCTCTTTGTGTTGAAATGGAGGGGGCGGGTCTGTTTTCGGCGGCGCAGTTCCGTTCATGTAATGCTGCGGGGATATATGTGATATCCGATTCCGGCGCAGGTGACGATTGGGAGCTGGGCTGGGGCGAGGGCGCTCTGGAAACAAGCATAAACAAGGTGATTGACACAATTGCAAATAAGGTGTAAAATATATATACCGATATGAGTTGTTAAATAAAAATAAAGGAAAAAATTATCCGATCGGAGGATGATCTTAAAATGGCATACAACGGACGAAAACGCAGAAGAGGACGGGGCTATTCGGGGGTTCTGATATTTTTGTTTGCGGCGTGTATTATGCTAATACTGTCAACAACACTGCTGTTCAATGTGGAAAATGTAAATGTCACGGGGGCTTCCAATTATACCGCCCAGGAGATAATCGACGCCAGCGGTATCAAGGCGGGGGATAACCTTGTGCGAATGACCTCGGAGCGTATGGCGGACAAGATAGAGGAAAAGCTGGTGTATATCGAAAATGCGGAGATAACGCGGTCTTTCCCCGACACGCTGGTGATAAATGTGGAAGCAAGCGTACCTGCGGCAAATTTTATATGCGACAAGTACATACTGCTGATAAGCCGCTCGGGAAAGGTACTCGAACAGATAACCGAGCCAAAGGCGGGGCTGCTGAATTTCACGGGCACAGAGCCTAAAAGCGGGCTGCTGCCCGGAGATGCGTTTGAATCGGAGGACGAGCACAAGACGGCTATCATAAATGAGTTAATGGAATATTATGCCAAATCGGAAAAGTCTGCCGAGGGGGTAACGGTGATAGACGTTTCCGACCGCTCCAACATCAGCTACACTTATGACGGGCGTATAGTGGTAAAACTGGGGACTATCAATGACATTGACTACAAAATGGATTTCTCCCGTGAGATAGTTACAAAGCAGATAGGGGAGAGGACAGAGGGTGTGCTTACGGTTTTATCCGACGCCCAGCGTGCTTCTTTTCTGGACAAGGACTCGTTGGAGCATAATGCAAGGGTCTACAATGAAAATATGGCTGCACTGGAGGCGGCACAGGCTGCCGAAAATGCAGACGAGACCGAAACAGTGACCGTGACTTCGGCAACCGAAACCACAAAGATCGACCCTATAATGGAATAGCTGCCAGAGGCAGGAGTAGCGGAGGCAGGAGGCAAGATGTATTGGACTTTCAGCATATCGGGCGGGGGAGTTACGTGCTTGCGCTTATCGGTGCGACAGTTAATTTGAAATGTGAGATGATCGGAATGAAAAAGGGAAAAATTGTAACTGTATTAAATTGGGTATCAGCAATAAATATATTGATATGTACACTGTTTTTAATTTGGTATAGTAGGGTGGAATATTCCTTTTTACATTTAGACTGTTGGGATTTATGGCAATTGGGTCTGAAGCTGCTTGATTTTGTATTGCCTGTTTTAGCTGTTTCCGAGATATTTTTGACAGTAACAAAAAGGAAAAAATCGTAACCTTAATAGGGCAGCTTGCCGAATTAAATATATTAATGAATGCAGTATATTTTGTATGGTGGAATGCCGAACGCCGTGAACCCGGTTTAGCGGATAATATGGGTATGGGGTGGGTATTGCCCTATTTAGTCATTTCCGAGATATTGGTTATTTGCGCTTCTGTTTATCTGAATAAAATGCATAAGTCCGACAGCGAAAAGAAACTGTTTTCAATGGAAAAAACAGGCAGCGGAAATTGGGGATAAGAGGATATGAAGTATAATTTTACCGATTTTATTGTGAGATTTGAGAAAAATCGCACGTTCTGACAAAAATTTTTGTGCATATAACTTTTTTTATGAAAAAGCCCTTGAAAAAAGTTTTTGTTTGTGGTAAAATAATAATTGTATAGTAGTATGCTTTAATCGGGGATATATTGTCTGCTGTAATCATAATTTGTGAACATTATGTTCGCAGAATGTTTACAGACAGATGAATATAGGTTTCCCTAAAAATAATTAAAGGGGTCGGCTTCTCCGAAAAGCCCCGGGATATATAAAAAAACAGGAGGAAGAACAATGGCGATCATGGTTGATAGCGAAAGGAACACATATGATGAAGTTATAAAAGTTGTCGGGGTCGGCGGCGGCGGCGGCAACGCTGTGAACAGAATGGTTGAGGAAGGCATTAAAGGCGTTGACTACATAACCGTAAACACCGACGCCCGTGCGCTCAATTCATCAAAAGCAGATACAAAGGTGCAGATAGGCATTAAGCTCACAAACGGCAAGGGCGCAGGCGCTAAGCCCGAGGTGGGCGCATCCTCCGCAGAGGAGAACAGAGACGAGATAAAGGCGGCGCTTTCCGGGTCGGATATGGTATTTATCGCGGCAGGAATGGGCGGCGGCACAGGCACGGGAGCAGCTCCCATTGTGGCCGAGATCGCCCAGGAGCTGGGGATACTTACGGTTGCGGTGGTAACAAAGCCTTTCGAGTTTGAGCGCCCCGCAAAGATGAGAACGGCAGAGGCGGGTATCGCAGAGCTTAAAAAGCACGTGGATTCGCTGATAGTTATACCCAATGAGCGGCTTTTGCAGTCCAGCGAAAAGGAGCTTACAATGAAAGAATCCTTTGCGCTGGCGGATAATATCCTTAAAGTGGGCGTTAAGTCAATAGCGGAGCTGATAACAGTCGAGGGTGACATTAACCTTGACTTTGCGGATATAAAGACCACCATGAAGGACGCAGGCTATGCCCATATGGCAATAGGCCACGGCTCGGGCAAGGACAAGG
The DNA here is from genome assembly GCA_947175005.1 of uncultured Ruminococcus sp. Lineage (GTDB taxonomy): Bacteria > Bacillota > Clostridia > Oscillospirales > Ruminococcaceae > Huintestinicola. Next base: position 23,132 of record CAMWLD010000002.1, read on the forward strand.
CGGCAGAGGCTGCAAAGCAGGTGACCTCCAGCCCGCTGCTTGAGACCTCCATTTCGGGGGCTACAAGACTGCTGGTGAACATTGTAATGAGCGAGGATGTATTTGCCAGCGATATCAATACGGCTACAAAGCTTATTTCGGATGCAGCAGACCCGGAGGTAAATATGATATTCGGTACGTCCTTTGACCCGGATATGAAGGACGAGATGAATATTACGGTAATTGCCGCAGCGTTCAACGACGATCCCTCGAGAATCGTTTACGAAGAGGACGAACCGGAGATGAGAGCGCCCGAGGTCGAGGTCATTCCCGCACAGACGGTAAAGACCGAAACAAAGAAGAATGTTATCGACGAGGATTACAGCGCATTCTTTGATATGATAAACAGACACTGATAAAGCGAATATAAAGAGACAATCCCCACGGTCAGCAGACTGTGGGGATTTTTTAAGGGCAACAAGAGCACACACTCCACTCGGGTTCCAAGGGCGGAGCCTTTGGCGGGTCAAGGGCAGCGCCCTTGCGGGGGACGGGGGGCAGAGCCCCCTCTAACAGCACATTGTAAACAAACGCATAAAGCAGCAAATTAACCTATACCGCCGCCCGACGTCAGAAAAGAGTTACAGTAAATGAACGTCATACTTGCAATGTAACAGCTTCAAGCGAACCCACATCGGGCGGCGGTGCAGCATAGAATGTGCAACGAATGTTGCACGTTCATGCTGCCGCCCGTAAGGGCGAAGTCACTCACAGCCGCAAGTAAAGTAACAAGTAAACCCGACAAATAAAAAATTTTCAAAAACCCTGTAACGTTATCCCCCATTCAAGCGTATAACATATGAACGCCAATCAAAGGAGGCGAGGAAATGAACGGCGAGGAATTGTATAAAGAATATGCCGAAAGGGTCTATAAATATCTCCTGAGCATTACAAGCGGCAACTACAGCTTAGCAGAGGAACTGACCCAGGATACCATGTTCAAAGCCATTACAAAGGCAAACCGGTATACAGGAGAGGCCAATATATTCACCTACCTGTGCGCCATTGCCAAAAACGCCTACATTTCCCACCTGCGGAAAGAAAAACGGCGGGCAAAGGGAAATGAAACGGATATTGATAACATATCGGTGGAAGTGGATTTCCTGGCAGGAGAGGGGGAAAAGGAAATTTATAAGGCAGTCCATAGCCTGCCCGAGCCTTATAAGGAGCTTATTTTGCTGCGTATCCATACGGATATGACCTTTGAGCAGATAGGCGAAATTTTCGGGAAATCGGAAAACTGGGCAAGGGTAACATTTTATCGGGGAAAAGAAAAGCTAAAGGAAATTTTAAACGAGCGGAACTGAAGAACGGGAAAGGAGCGATATAATATGAATATAAGCTGTGAAATTATAAGAGACCTGCTGCCATTGTATGCGGATAACGTTTGTTCGGAGGAATCAAAGAAGCTGGTGGAGGAGCACTGCGGCGGCTGCAAGGAGTGCCAAAGCCGATTGGAGGCTATGAAAAAGCCTCTGCCGAGTCCGTCAAGCCTGTCGGGAGAAATAAGAACCCCGGAAAAAAAGCCAGGCGACCCCCTGAAAAAAACACGTCGGCATTATATAAAGCTTGCCGTTATGACAGCGGTAATTTCCACATTGATAGCCGTGCCGCTGCTGGTGGTGTGGACAATAAGCATTAAAGAAAAATACAGCATGCTGGGAGAGGATATGACTTGGTCGGCTATGGCGGCAAACGGGGATATGAAAAAATTCGGCAGACTGATAGTCCGTGGAAAGTATGAAAAGGCTTTTGAAAATGTGGGCTTCGTGGGGGCGGACAATCAGTATTACGGCGGGGAGGAAATGGACGGCATACGCAAAAGCTTTGCAGGGGTGCTGGAAGAGTATTTTAAGGAATACAAGGCGGTAAATATGCGCTGCGAGGGAGGAATGTACGGCACCACGGGGATAGTCAAGGGCAAGTGCTATATCGGCATTGATGAGAGCCGGACAAAGGGCGTTCCCATGGCGATTGTCTTTGACTACAAATATTATGAGGGAATGGCTTATATTGACAGTATCTATTCTGTTGCGGATACGGATAATATAAAGGATTATATGGATATTGACGAGTACATTTCGCTGTGCAATCAAATAAACAAAGGCGTGGAAATTTACAAATTTCCGGGCGAACTTGTAACAAGTGCACTGGATTTGTATTTACGGGGCGGAAGATCGACAGATACGGAACGCTTCGTCACTGCACGGGATATGGATTACAAACAGGAAAGCGCCAAATTTTCGGTAAAACCATTTGATGAGCACAGCAAGGAGAAGCAGGAGGAATGGAACGAATACAAAGCTGCATATGAAGATTATACCGCAGAACGGGATGAAAAAATAAACCGCCTTTTTTCGGAGGACTACCGCTATATTTCCCTGACGGGCGGCATAGCAGAATACTGCGCAGAGCCTATTAACGAGGGAAATATTTTCGAGCATTTCCAGTGCTACAAGCAGCCTGTGACCGTAAGCATGGAAACGCCGGCGGGAGAAAAGTTCACTGTTTCCTTTGTTATGAAATGCAATTTTGCGGCAGAGCTGCCTTTTGAAGATATTGTGTATTCGGATAATGCACCGACAGAGTTCAGAACGGGATTTGAGGAACTGTTCGGCGTGACGGAGTAAAAATAAAGCACCTTGCTATTTTGCAAGGTGCTTGTTTCTTTTAATCAATTGACCCATAACCAATCATTGAAAAAGCCCGCAAACTATTAGTTTACGGGCATTGGCTCCCCCGACTGGACTTGAA
>CAMWLD010000003.1 GCA_947175005.1 uncultured Ruminococcus sp.
GTACAGCAATATAGTGCCCATTTCGGGAAATCAGGATGAGGTCAAAAAGAAAATTTCCGATATAAGAAATAAGACGCAGACTTTCTCGGGTACGGAGATCGCAGGAGCGATAACGAGTGCCGTAAACGAATTCGGCAGCACGGGCGGGTATGACAGGAACTATATTATCCTGCTTACGGACGGTATGCCCTCCAATTATAACGCAGCCCGCGAAAATGCCGCTGTGGAGGCAGCGAAAAAAGCAGGGATAACCATATTCACCATAGGCCTCGGAAAATATATTGACGCGGGCTACCTTTACGACATTGCCGAGGAGACCCACGGGCAGTTTTTCCAGGCGTCAAATGCGGACGCTCTTGATAATATCTACGATAAGATAAGCAGCTTTATGAGCTACAACCAGGTCACCATTGAGGAGGAGACAGGGCGAAAGGGCTATATTGTGGCGGATTCGGGCTTTAACGTGGTAAAGGACGGTCTTGGCTACGCAAACTTCCGCTCCGACTTTGCACCAAACGGGACAGACGTGGGTATCTCGGGACTTATCAGGGCATACTACAGAGGCGAGCTTGCTCCCACGGCAGTCGGATACACCACCTCGGAGGGCAAGGAGATACCCGGCTACGATATAAGCACGGTCGAGGGCTTTACGGACGGCAGAGTTGACCTGAAAAGCGTGGAGATAGACATTCTGAAGGCATATAATGAGTACAATGCACGCAAGGATAAATGGAACTACCGCAGCATTGAGGGCGGCGTGCTCCATTATACGAGCGAAACAAGAGATTTCCTGGACAGCGTGGGACTGAAGGTGACTACTGCGCCCTGTTCCTTTGAAGTGCCCGAGGAAAGCGGGTTTATACAGTTTATCAGAACCATTACTTTCAATAAAGTACATCCCTTTACCCAGTACGAGTGCGTGCTTATTGACAGCAGCCTGTGCACAGGGGAGGACGAAAAGATAATGGATATGCTGCGCTGGTATAACTCCATTCCCCAGAACAGCAGCCGCTGCCGTGTTTACGACTTCGGCTATCAGGGAGACGACGCCTTTGACGCACTTTTCTCCGAGCTTTCCACGGGAAGTCCTGCGGTCATAACCTACGGCGGTTCGGCGATGAATGCGGTAAGGATAATCCGTGACGCTAACGAGCCGGATAAATATGTGCTTGACGCATATGACAGCAACTCTCCCGACAGAAGCACACGCATAAATATCACACGCAGCCCCATTTACAATGAGGACGGCACAACATCATTCCAGTACACAGCTTCGAGAGGAACGGAGGAAGAACCTCTGCGTATAATAGTAATGAACTGACCCTTTATTTAAGGAAACATTAGATCGCTTAAAACTTTGTTATGGAGGCTTTTCCCGCCGCCATGGTCATTTATGACCGTCATAAATGACCTCGGGGGAAAAGCCTTTAATCGGCATTCGGGATAAATCATTTCGTTTCATACTTTTTTCGTTCTGCCTTAATAAAAAATATACTTTTACATATTGAAGAAATTTTAAAGATATGCTATAATAAACTTATATGCACAGCCTTTGAAGCGCACGGTAAAAAGGTGAAAATATATTTCGGGAAGTGGATATGTATGGCAGATTTAAATGGCGACAAGCAGCTGCTGGTTCGGAAATTCGGTCTTGTACATGAGGAAAACGGGTGGTATTCGGAAAAGGAAAATTCTCACAAGCACTTGATCTTTAAGGACGCTTTTTTTTGAACGGGCGGATATTATCGGGCTGCTGTTTAGGATAAACAAGCTGTGCATGGCAAAGGTGAAGTATTTCCGAAATAATATTGAGAAATATGAACCGCTGAAATATGATTACAAAAAGGGATTTATTGCTGTGCCCCTGTGGGACGCCGATTTTCTGAAGCATAAATTTTCGGGATATATCCTTGATTTTCGGTATTTGCAGACTATTACCGTGTATGAGGATTTTGCCCATTTATGCAGGGAATTGGAGGCTTTTGAAGATAACGAGAGTCATGGGGACGGGTAATATTATTTCAGATTTACAGAAAAAAGAAAGGTGATAAGATGAAAGCGGAAAGCATTATTTTTGATCTGGACGGCACGCTGTGGGACAGTTCGGAAAACGTTGCCAGTTCATGGAACAACACTATTGAGGCAAGCAGGCTGCCGGGGGTGACCGGTGTTAAGCTTAGCGGGGCGGATATAAGGGGAGTTATGGGGCTGACTATGGATGTGATAGCGGCAAAGTTTTTCCCGAAGCTGTCTCCAGAGGCGCAAATTGAACTTATGGAAAAGTGCTCGGAGAATGAGAATGATTTTCTTGCGGGCTGCGGCGGCAGGCTTTACGAGGGGGAGGAGGAGACCTTAAAAGAGCTTGCAAGGTCTCACAGGCTTTTTATTGTAAGCAACTGTCAGCAAGGATATATTGAGACTTATCTTGAATATTCGGGATTTGAGCATTATTTCACCGATTATCTTTGCTGGGGGGACACGGGGCTGACAAAGGGGGAGACAATAGCGGAGCTTATGAAGCGACGGAACATTACAAACGCTGCGTATGTGGGGGACACGGCTTCGGATATGCAGGCGGCAAGGGCTGCGGGCATTCCCTTTGTTCATGCGCTTTACGGCTTCGGGCACATTGAGGGGGATATTGTAAGAGCGGAAAAAATTTCCGATCTGGTGGGCATATTTAATGAATAATTGTTTAGGCTCGCCGTATTTTTTAGCGGCGGCATAAATTTCGGCGAGGGGATTTTACGGAATGAGAGCGAGAATGTCTTGCCTCTTGCTTCCTGCCTCTTGCCGATGATAGTAGGAGTAAAGTATTATGAATATATCTAGCAGAAGAGATAAGATCAATTACTATCTGGACATTGCGGACACGGTGCTGGAGAGAAGCACTTGCCTGCGGAGAAAGTTCGGGGCGATAATCGTTAAGAATGATGAGATAGTTTCCACGGGGTATGTGGGTGCGCCAAGGGGACGGAAAAACTGCACCGATCTGGGAGTGTGCACCCGTGAGAGGCTGGGCATTCCCAAGGGGCAGAGATATGAGCTGTGCAGAAGCGTTCATGCGGAGGCTAATGCGATCATTTCCGTATCACGGAACAAGGCTATCGGCTCGACCCTTTATCTTGCCTGCCGCGACGGAAAGACGGGGGAGATAGACGGAAATGTTGAGCCCTGCGCTATGTGCAAGAGGCTTATTATTAATGCGGGGATAACCACGGTAATTATCCGCAGCTCCGCCGACAGCTACAGGACGGTGAATGTGCACAGCTGGATAGAGGACGACGACTCGCTGGAGGGGTCGGAGGGGTATTGACCGGAGGCAAGAGGATCAGAGGCAGGAGGCAAGAAGTAAATGCTATCTTAAAAAGCGGCAGAGAAGTAAAGAGCCAAGCCGCTGAAATGCATTTTGAAGGAAAGATGATAAAACGGCGGCTCGGTTTATTTTGGCAGCCGGGGCATTTTAAAGATCATTTGCGGATCGTTTCGACTGCACGTTTGCCAAAGGTTATCTCACCGTGTTCTTTCTCAAATTCGTTTATGCAATTTCTGACCAATATAATGATCTGACCGTTGGCAGAGCGTGCTTCATAATCTGCTGCGTAATGCAGCTTATCAAGCATTTCTTTGTCAATGCGTATAGACAAGCTTTTTACGGACATATTATCACTCCTGTTATTTTTTTATGAGTATAGCCGTTTATCACTTTTTTCGGTTTGACTTTGCAGGTGGTGTGGTTATCTTTGAATTATTTTGTATTAATTATATCATAGTTAAGGTTATTTGTCAATAGTGTTTACATAAAAATGCAGTTAAATAGTACACAAATATATAATGGTTAAGGTTATACATATTGTACAACAGTAACAAAGGAGTTATTTGAAATGGCGGTAACTAAAGCTCACATTAAAGCAAGTAAAAAATATAATGCTAAAACATACAAGGCTTTTACGGTCAATGCCAAAATAGCAGAATATGAAAAAATAGCCGAATACTGCAATAAAATGGGCATAAGCAAGGCACAGCTGCTGTTAAAATCTGCGGAATATGTAATTGATAACAATATTGATATTTTGAATATAAATGCAGAAGCGAAGTAAGAAATGAACTTACAGTTACCTGACTGAATTAGATTTAGCGGGGAAAAATTTGAAATAATAGGGACTTATTCAAATATTAAAATTATATTAAATTTTGCGCAATGCTATTGACTTCTTTATGAAAATGTGGTATGATAATATCAGCGGTATAATAAAAAATTCAACGAGGGAACGAGGGGGTTTTTATGGATAAAGGGATAATTAACGAAGCTATAGAATTTGTCAGAAATACTTTTAATGATGAATACAGCGGGCATGATTATTTTCATACTTTGAGAGTATACAAAATGGCGGAGAGGATCGCAGAGCAGGAAAATGCAGATCTGATGACCGTTCGGTTGGCTGCGCTGCTGCATGATGTTGACGACATAAAGCTGTCGCCGGATACATATGCAAATAAGGACAGAGCGGTGGGCTTTTTGAGAGGGCACGGCGTATCGGAAGAAATGATAAAAACAATTTGCGATATTATCGGTGAGGTGTCTTTCAGAGGGACGGATTCCGTTACGCCCGAAACGATCGAGGGCAAGTGCGTGCAGGACGCCGACAGGTTGGACGCTATGGGAGCTGTCGGTATTGCCAGGACCTTTGCATACGGCGGAAGCCATGGACGGGTAATTCATGACCCGGAGGTCAAACCGACCGCAAACATGAATGCGGAGAAGTATCAAGGGCATATTTCCACGTCGGTCAACCATTTTTATGAAAAGCTGTTTCTGCTGGGGGACATGATGAATACGGACACGGCAAAAAAGATCGCCGAACAAAGAGAAGATTATATGAGAAATTTCATTTCGGAATTTTTGGATGAATGGGACGGGGTACGGTAAGTGAATGGAGGATGAACAAAAATGGCGGTTCGGTTTATTTTGGCAGATGAGAATGGGGCAGGGATAATATCCGGGCTTCGTCACGAGATATGGGATACGACCTATCGGGGCATATATTCCGATGAGAGAATCGACAATTACGATCATGAAGAACACAGGCAGCGTGATCTGAAGCGTATCAGAGACGGTTCTTATCATGTATATCTGATCTTTGACGGTGATGAACCGATCGGTTATTTTTATTTTATGACCGGGGAGAATGTTTATATCCAATCGCTTTATATCAAGCGGGAATATCAGCGTAAAGGGATTGGAAAGCAGGCGTTTGAACTGATAAGAGAGTTTTGCAGGGCGCACGGGTTTGATAAATTTACCTGCAACTGCAATTCGCACAATTTTTCGGCACAGGATTTTTACCGTTCTATGGGTGGTACTGTTATCAAGCGAAATGAGGGTAACGTTGACAAATATGACGATCAGATCACATTTGAATTTTGTGTATGAGGAAATGGGTCATTATGCGGAAAATTTGAAATGACAGGGACGGTTGCAAAAATTAAAATTAGATTAAAATTTGCGCAATGCTATTGACTTTTTGAAGAAAATGTGATATAATATTATCGGCGGTAAAAATTTAACGAGGGAACAAGGGAACAAGTGCACGAGGGAACAAGTGCAGGAGCAGGAAATTCTGACATCTTGCTTCTTGCCTCTGACCCCTTGCCTCTAACAGAAGGAGCACAGAATGAATCAAACTATTGAGATAGCACAGGACGAAGAGCCTGTAAAAGTTATACTGGTGACGGCAGACACGGGGGAGTTTGACGCAGAGATCTCCGTGAAAGAGCTGGAGGAGCTGGCGAGGACGGCGAGGGCTGTGACGGTGGGGGTCGTTATTCAAAAGCGGCCTGCGCCCGATTCGGCTACCTATATCGGCTCGGGACGTTTGCGGGAGCTGGTTTCGGAGATTGAAGCCACGGGGGCGGAGCTGCTTATTTTTGACTGCGAGCTTACTGCAAATCAGACAAGGAATATTGAAGAGATAACAGATGTGCGGGTCATTGACAGGACCACGCTGATACTGGATATTTTTGCGGCAAGGGCGGTTTCCAAGGAGGGGCGGATTCAGGTGGAGCTGGCGCAGCAGAAGTACAGGCTGGCGCATTTGGCGGGCAAGGGCATTGCTCTGTCGAGGCTGGGGGGCGGTATAGGCACGAGAGGGCCGGGTGAGTCAAAGTTGGAGACCGACAGGCGGCATATAAGGACGCGTATAGAAAATCTGGAAAAGGCGTTAAAAGAAATTCGGAGCAGACGTGAGCTTATCCGCAGCAGGAGGAAAAAGGACGGGGTTTTGACGGCGGCGGTGGTGGGGTACACAAATGCCGGAAAATCCACGCTGCTGAATGCTTTGACAGACGCGGGGGTATTGGCGGAGGACAAGCTTTTTGCCACGCTGGACACCACTTCGCGGGCGGTGCTTTTGCCCGACGGCAGGAGTGTGCTGCTGACGGACACGGTGGGGCTTATAAGGCGTTTGCCTCACAATCTGGTGGAGGCGTTCAAGAGCACGCTGGAAGAGGCGGCGAATGCGGACATTATCATTAACGTTATTGATGTGAGCGATGAGAATGCAAAAAGTCAGGCAATTGTTACGGATGAGCTTCTGAAAGAGCTGGGGTGCGACGGTATCCCTCGGGTGAATGTGCTCAACAAATGCGACAAGCTGCCGGGGGCGGAGAATATCCCCGAGGACGGGACTACGGTCAAGATATCCGCAAAAAAAGGCGAGGGACTGGAGAGGCTGCTTGAGGCTGTTTCGGAAAATCTGCCCTCAAGGGCGGTGAGGGGGCGGTTTCTTATTCCCTATGACAAGAGCGGTTTGCTGAATGCTATCCGCATTGACGGGACGATTTTTTCCGAGGAATACACTCCCGAGGGCACTTACATTGACGCTCTGGTGGACTGCAAAATTTACGGAGGCAAGGACGGTGCGGAGCAGTATCGGAGGGAACAGCCCTTATGATAATGATGATTATTTTTATAATTGCGGGGCTTGTTTTAGCGGCGTTTGGGGTGTTCCTTATTCTGAGGGGTGTCAAAAGAAAGTCTCCGGAGATAATGTCGGAGGAGTTTGCGGAGCTGACAACAGGCTGCGGCGAATATGAGGCGCTGGTGCTGGACGTGCACAAAGAGCCTGCCCGGGAAGGGCGGAAAAAGCAGCGGGTGATGATCTTGCAGATACGCTTTGAGGAACAGAAGAGGACGGTCATTCACAAGTGCACGGAAAATTTTTACGGGAAATATTCTCGTGGGGAGCACATAAAAGTGCTTTTTAGGGAGGGCAGCCGTGAGGATTTCTGCATTCCTGTGGAGGACAACCGCTTTATAAAAGAGAGGCGCTTCGGGGGGAAGAGGTTTATTGTTTCTGCGGGGGTCATGCTTGTTCTTATGGGGCTGGGACTGGCGGGGGGCGCGTTGCTTATGAAATAAGCGGTTTATTTTATAAGGCTTATGAAATAAGCAGGGCTCCTTATTACATAGACGGAGGGAAATATAAGATGTCATTTGTTTTGGGACTTCTCATTATACTGCTTGCTATGCTGGTGGTGGGGGTGAGTATCAACATTATCACGGGGATAATAATGGGGGTGGTGATACTTGTTAATGTTTTGCTGCTGATTTTCTTTGTGGGGTGCGTTATTGTGCTGGCGGGGTCGAAGCAGAAGGCTGCTGTTTTCAGCCGCATTGAGAAACGGACGGCGGAGGGGGACGGTCAAAAAAAGGCTAAATTCGACAGGGCATGCTACATGATCGAGGGCAGGGAATATCCTAATGCGTTCCCATGTGAGATCATTCTGAAAGACAGGCTGTACAGCTCGGACAGGGAAGTAACGGTGTGGCTTTGCGAAAAGCAAGGTGTGGTTTTTGACAAGAATGCGTTTGCGGCGGCGCTGGTCGGGTTCTTCTTTTTTGCGGCGGTGTGCGTGGGGATAGGTGTAATGCTGATGAGCGTTTAGAGGTTAGAGTTGGGGATTTGAGGAAAACGGATATTGATTTTCCGCTCGTTCTATATTATAATATATAAATTCGGAGGAAGTTTAAAATGCCTATAGATAAAATTATTGTTAAGGGTGCGAGAGAGCACAATTTAAAAAATGTTGATGTGGAGATTCCCCGTGACAAGCTGGTGGTCATGACCGGGCTGTCGGGGTCGGGAAAATCCTCCCTTGCTTTTGACACTATTTATGCGGACGGTCAGAGGCGGTATGTGGAGAGCCTTTCTTCGTATGCGAGAATGTTTCTCGGGCAAATGGACAAGCCCGATGTTGACCTTATTGAGGGGCTTTCTCCCGCAATTTCCATAGATCAGAAAACCACCTCGAAAAACCCCCGTTCCACGGTGGGGACGGTTACGGAAATTTACGATTATTTCCGTTTGCTGTTTGCGAGGATAGGTATTCCTCACTGCCCTGTCTGCGGGCGGGAGATACGTCAGCAGACGGTGGATCAGATAGTTGATAAAATCAAATCGCTGCCCGAAAAGACTAAGCTGCAGATTCTTGCTCCTGTGGTAAAGGGGCGCAAGGGAGAGCACGTGAAGGAGCTGGAGCGGGCGAAGAAAATGGGGTATGTCCGTGTACGTGTGGACGGGATAGTTTACGATCTTGATGAAGAGATAAAGCTGGAAAAGAACAAGAAGCATTCCATTGAGATAGTGGTGGACAGGCTTACGGTAAAGGAGGATATGTCCACGAGGTTGGCGGACAGCATTGAGACGGCTTCGGGGATTTCGGGGGGGACGGTTATCTGCGATATTATCGGGGGAGAGGAAATGCTCTTTTCGCAGAATTTCGCTTGCCCCGAGCATGGGGTCTCCATGGAAGAATTGTCTCCGAGAATGTTTTCGTTCAACAATCCTTACGGGGCTTGCCCCAAGTGCACGGGGCTGGGAGTTTTCAAGAAGATAAGTCCCGAGCTTATTATCCCCAATCCCGAGCTTTCCATAAAGCAGGGAGCGGTCAAGGCCAGCGGCTGGAGCACCACGGACCCGGGGTCTATTGCAATGATGTATTTCAAGGGGATAGCCGATCACTACGGGTATTCTATAGATGAGCCTCTCACTAACTGGTCTGATGAGGCGGTGGACGCTATTTTGTACGGCACGGGGGATATAAAGCTCACTCTTCACCGCTCCACATCATACGGCGGGGGCACTTACACACAGCCCTTTGAGGGAGTTATCAACAACATGAACCGCCGTTATAATGAAAGCTCCTCCGAATGGAGCAAGGCGGATATTGAGCAGTATATGACAGAGGAAGAATGCCCCGAATGCCATGGGCGGAGGCTGCGCCCCGAGATATTGGGGGTAACGGTGGGGGGAAAGAGCATTGCGGAGGTCACCGAAATGTCGGTAACGGCGTGCTTTGAATTTTTTAAAAATCTCAAGCTTACGGAGAGGGAGAATTTTATTGCGGAGAGGATTGTCAAGGAGATAAATGAGCGGCTGGGATTTTTGAGCAGTGTGGGACTTGAATACCTTACGCTGTCGAGAATGGCGGGGACTTTATCGGGGGGAGAATCCCAGAGAATAAGGCTGGCAACGCAGATAGGCTCGTCGCTGGTGGGTGTGCTTTACATTCTTGACGAGCCGTCTATAGGTCTGCATCAGAGGGATAATGACAAGCTTATTGCGACTCTCAAACGTCTGCGGGACCTGGGCAACACGCTTATTGTGGTGGAGCATGACGAGGACACCATGAGGGCGGCGGATTTTATTGTGGATATAGGGCCTTATGCGGGTGTTCGCGGTGGTGAGATCATTTGCACGGGGACGGCGAAGGAGATAATGGACTGCGAGCGCTCTATTACGGGGGCGTATCTTAGCGGACGTATGAAAGTGCCTGTGCCCGAAAAGCGGCGCGAGGGCAATGGAAATGTGCTTACGGTAAAGGGGGCAAGGGAAAATAATTTAAAGGGGATAGAGGTTTCTGTGCCCTTGGGGACGTTCACCTGCGTTACGGGGGTTTCGGGGTCGGGAAAATCCTCCCTTGTGAATCAGATAATTTATAAGTATCTGGCGGCAAAGCTTAACAGGGCAAGGACACGTCCCGGGGATTTTGATGAAATGGAGGGCGTGGAGGCGCTGGACAAGGTGATTAACATTGACCAGTCTCCCATAGGCAGGACGCCGCGGTCGAATCCTGCTACGTACACGGGGGTATTCAATGATATCCGTGATCTTTTTGCCCAGACCAACGATGCAAAGACAAGGGGCTATGGGTCGGGGAGATTCTCATTTAATGTCAAAGGCGGGCGGTGCGAGGCCTGCGAGGGGGACGGGATAATCAAGATCGAAATGCACTTTTTACCCGATGTGTTCGTGCCCTGCGAGGTGTGCAAGGGGCGGCGTTACAACCGTGAGACTTTGGAGGTAAAGTACAAGGGGAAGAGCATTTATGATGTACTGGAAATGACGGTTGATGAGGGTGTGGAGTTTTTCTCCAATATGCCGAAAATTCACCGCAAGCTGCTGACACTTAAAGAAGTGGGGCTGGGGTATATCAAGATAGGTCAGCCTGCGACAACTCTTTCGGGCGGCGAGGCGCAGAGGGTCAAGCTTGCGACCGAGCTTTCCAAACGCTCCACGGGCAGGACTATTTACATTCTTGACGAGCCTACCACGGGCTTGCACACGGCGGACGTTCACAAGCTGCTGGAGGTATTGCAGCGGCTTTGCGACGGAGGAAACACGGTGCTTGTTATCGAGCACAATCTTGATGTGATAAAGTCGGCGGACTATATCATTGACCTGGGCCCCGAGGGGGGCGACGGGGGCGGAAATGTGGTCGTTTGCGGCACTCCCGAAAAGGTGGCTAAGTGCAGGAAAAGCTACACGGGGAAGTATCTGAAGAATATAATTAATAATTAATAATTACAGCATGCCGCCGAAATTTTTTGACTGTGATTTTATTTCGGTATTGGTGACTTTTTTCCTTTGGGCTTTGATGAAATTTTTTGTATACGGGAGCATATAATTTTGGACAGGGCAAATTGATTCTTGCCTCTTGCTTCTTAAGTTTCTTGCTTCTTGCAGAAGGGCGGTAACAGTTATGTTTAAGGTTTTGCTTGTTGATGATGAGCCGAATGTGCGGCAGGGGATAAAGATGATGATACCCTGGGACGAGCTGGGCTGCGAGGTGGTGGACGAGGCTGACGACGGGGACGAGGGGCTTTCCAAAATTATGACGTTATCTCCCGATATTGTCATTGCGGACATAAAAATGCCCGGCAAGACGGGTATTGAAATGACAGAGGCTGCAAAGGCTATGGGCTTTAAGGGGAAGGTGCTGATACTTTCGGGGTACTCGGATTTTTCCTATGCCAAGACTGCCATTGCGCTGGGGGTGGAGAATTTTATTTTAAAGCCCGTGGACGAGGACGAGCTTATTGAGGCGATAAAGACAGCGGGGGAGAAGATAAACCGTGAACGTGACCGCCGCTACAAGCAGGAGATAGGCAGGGAATACCTTAACGAACAGCTTGTAAAGGGGCTGTTTGCGGGCGACCCGGAGATAGTTGCCGCTATGACGAGAAAATATGAATTTTCCGCTTACTGCGCTGCGGTGATATGCTGCGGTGACAATAGCTTATCAAGAGAGGAACAGGGGGCGCTGTACGGTAGGATACGGGACTTTTTCGGCAGCGTTTCCAATGCGGATATTGTTACGGTGGATATGAGCGGTATTACGGCGGTGCTTTTCAAGGGGTGGGCAAAAACCGAGATAAAGGAGCTTTTGGAGAAAATTGCCAAGGCATGCCCGGGGGTATTTATAGCCTGCGGAGGGTATGTGCCCACGCCCGACAAGATCAAGGAATCATACAGCTTTGCAGAGGGGATCTGCAGAAGCATATTCATATACAAACATCTGGGGCTTGTTACTCCCGGAATGATAAGCGCGTCACAGCCCGAAAGCGGTGATATTGCAGCGAATGTCTGCGCTTACATGGAGATAAACGACAAGGAGAAGATCGCTGCTGCCATGGGAGAATTTATGAAGTCACAGATGTATGCTGGGAACACTCCCGAAAGAGCTAAGGTCAGCTGCATTACCATGGTCATGGAGATACGTTCAAAGCTTTTGCGAAGCGCTGCGGACAAGAAGCCCGAAAACCTTATCACAGATGAATTTATAGCGGGGCTGGAGAACAGCGGAAGTCTTTACGATATGACAAAGGCGGTGGAGGAAATGCTGGGGAGCGTTTCCGACGACTGCTTCGGGAAAACTACCAAAAGCAATATGGAAAGGGTGGTGCAGTACATCAGGGCGAACTACAGCAGTGAACTGCGGCTGGAGCAGCTGGCGGGGATATTCGGCTACAACAGCGCATATCTCGGCAAGGTCTTTCACAGGTACACGGGGGAAAATTTCAACAATTATCTTGATGAGATACGTATTACAGAGGCAAAGAGACTGCTTGCCTGCGAGGAATACAAGGTTTACGAGGTTGCGGAAATGGTGGGGTACACCAACATAAATTATTTCCATAACAAATTCAAGAAATATGTGGGAATGAGTCCGCTTAGTTACAAGAAAAACCATTCGGGGGGAGGAGATGATGAGATGTAGAAAGCATATGTAAAAAAGTATATGGTACATATATAATTTTGCATTTTAAAAATTTTATTAATTGTGTTATAATGATATTATATTGAGAAATATTTTTGAATGGGATTTTTTGTGCGCATTTAATGCCATGATAAGGAAAATATTTCTTCGGACAAAATATGAAAAAAGGGAAGTGTACAAATGTACAAGATTTTGAGAAAAAAAGCTTTAAATCCCACTGTTACGCTGATGGATATCGAAGCTCCCGCGGTGGCAAAAAAAGCCGAGCCGGGTCAGTTCATAATCCTTAGGACGGATGAAATGGGCGAGCGCATTCCCCTCACTATTGCCGACTACGACAGGGAAAAGGGGATAATCACAATTATTTTCCAGATCGTGGGGGCTACTACGGAAAAGCTCAATCACATGAACGAGGGAGACTGTTTGCAGGATTTTGCGGGACCTCTCGGCAGACCCACTCACACGGAGGGCCTGAAGAAAGTCGCTGTGGTAGGCGGCGGCGTGGGCTGTGCCATTGCGTATCCTGTGGCAAAGAAGCTGCATGAGACAGGGTGCGAGGTGCATTCCATAGTCGGCTTCAGGAACAAGGATCTGGTGATCTTAGAGGACGAGTTCAAGGCTTGCTCGGACAAGCTTTGCATGATGACCGACGACGGCAGCTACGGCACTAAGGGGCTTGTTACAAACGCCCTTAAAGACCTTATCGACAGCGGAGAAAAGTATGACGAGGTAATTGCCATAGGGCCGCTGATAATGATGAAGTTCGTGGCGGGGGTAACAAAGGAATACGGCATTAAGACGGTGGTTTCCATGAACCCCATTATGATAGACGGCACGGGAATGTGCGGCGGATGCAGACTTACCGTTGGCGGCGAGACGAAATTTGCCTGTGTGGACGGCCCCGAATTTGACGGGCATCTGGTGGACTTTGACGAGGCTATGGTGCGTTCGTCCATGTACAAGCCCTTTGAGCGGTCGAAGCACGAGGAAGCCTGCAATCTTTACAAGGAGGTAAAGTGATATGCCTAATATGTCGCTTGTGAAAAATCCTATGCCCTCCCAGGAGGCAGGGGAAAGAAGAAGCAACTTCAAGGAGGTTGCTCTCGGTTATACCGCAGAAATGGCTGTGGACGAGGCTAAGAGATGTCTCGGGTGCAAGAATATGCCCTGTGTATCGGGATGTCCCGTTAATATTGACATTCCGGGATTTATAAAGAAGATCGCCGACGGCGAGTTTGAAGAGGCTTACGGTGTAATTGCAAAGTCCAGCTCGCTGCCTGCAGTGTGCGGACGTGTATGCCCCCAGGAGACCCAGTGCGAGGGTGTGTGCATAAGGGGCAAAAAGGGTGAGCCTGTGGCTATCGGCCGTCTGGAGAGATTTGCTGCGGATTATCATAATCAGAATTTTACGGGGGCTGCCGAAAAGCCCGAGGCAAACGGCAAAAAGGTTGCTGTAATAGGCGCAGGTCCTGCGGGGCTTACCTGTGCGGGCGACCTTGCCAAGAAGGGCTACGAGGTAACTGTATTTGAGGCGCTGCACCTGGCGGGAGGCGTGCTGGTTTACGGTATTCCCGAATTCAGACTGCCCAAGAGCATTGTGCAGAAGGAAATTGACGGTTTGAAAGAAATTGGCGTTAAGGTCGAGACAAATATTATAGTGGGCAAGACCGTTACTGTGGACGAGCTTTTTGAAGAGGGCTACAATGCGATATTTATCGGCTCGGGAGCGGGTCTGCCGAGGTTTATGAACATTCCCGGCGAGAACCTTAAAGGCGTTTACTCGGCTAACGAGTTTTTGACGAGAGTTAATCTGATGAAGGCTTACAAGGGCGACAGCGACACTCCCGTTAAGGAGAATAAGAGAGTTGCTGTTGTGGGCGGCGGAAACGTTGCCATGGACGCTGCAAGATGTGCGCTGAGATTGGGCGCAGAGGAAGTTTACATAGTATACCGCCGCAGCGAGAGCGAGCTGCCTGCGAGAGCAGAGGAAGTGGAGCACGCTAAGGAAGAGGGCATTGTTTTCAAAATGCTGACCAATCCCACGGAGATTCTGGGGGACGAGGAGCATTTTGTAAGCGGTATCAAGTGCGTTTCCATGGAGCTGGGCGAGCCCGATGAATCGGGACGGCGCAGACCTATTGTAAAAGAGGGCAGCGAGCATATTATTGATGTGGACTGCGTAATTATGGCTATAGGCACATCTCCGAATCCTCTTATCAGAAACACCACGGAGGGATTGGATACCAACAAGCACGGCTGCATTGTGGTAAAGGACGACAGCGGGCTTACCTCCCGTGAGGGCGTATATGCGGGCGGCGACGCTGTTACGGGTGCGGCTACGGTCATTCTTGCCATGGGTGCGGGCAAATCTGCGGCTCAGGCTATTGATGAATATTTGAGCTGACAGGATAAAGAATTTCCGGAGGCAGGAGGCAAGTGTAAATTATTTTCTTGTCTCTTGCTTCTTGCTTCCTGCTTCCGTTAGAAGTGAGCATGGGCGGTGATGATTTTGCCTGTGCTGTTCTTTTGCGGTACAGGCTTTTTGCCTTTTTTGACATTAAGATAAGGGTGTGATGCTTTGTGGTCGGTTATGTTTTGGCTTTTTTGGGGATAATAGCAGTTGCGACAGAAGCTTCGTGGAATGTTTCAAAGATCGTCAGAACAGTTTCAAGCGGGAAAAAGGCTGAGGCTTCGGATTTTAAATGCATGGTTGGGGCTTTGGCAAGGTGGCTTGCTTTGTATTTATTGCTGCTGTTTTTGTTTATTTATATTATCATGTTCAATTCATGGAGGGCAGAGCCTGTTCATGTGTGGTGTATTGCTTTGATAATTTCGGGATTTGTAAGGCGCTGTTGGCTTTGGGTTTATAGGATATATAAATGACAGGGGTTATAATTCCGAACTTTTGAAAGGTGTGTCTGATATGAGTCCTATGAGAAATGCCTGCGATACGAATATTTATTATGAGGCTTACGGCAAGGGCGAAACGGTGCTGTACCTGCAATCGGTGCTTGGAGGAATAAATCCCGGGGCGTATTATTTTGCGGGGAGGATATCGAAAAATCACAGGGTTATCATCTGGGACGGGCCTAACTGCGGTCAGTCGGGTGCGGTAATAAAGGACGCTCCGAGCGAATATCATCTTGCCTGTGAATATATAAAGGGGCTTCTTGATGAGCTGGGGGAAAAGAGCGTGCATATAGCGGGCTGTTCGGGGGGCGGCGAAATGGGTCTGCTGTTTGCGGGACTTTATCCCGACAGGGTGAAAAGCCTTGCCATGTACCGTCCTACGGACACAAGCTGCGAAATTGAACGGGCGATCGTGAAGGCGAGATATTATGACCTTGCAAGTGCGGCGGATATTTCTATGGAGAATGCGGTAAAATATTCGGAAAACCCGTCGGAGGGGAGATTTAAAAATGTTTCACGCTGGCTTGCGGAGCTGTGCCACAGGGACGGGGAAAAGATACTTGGAATAAGCGGAGGTGATTTTGCACGGATAATGCGCAGGTGGGGTGAATGGATGAGTTCACCTGATTTTTACAGGGGACATATGAGCGATGAAGAGCTTGGAAAAATAAATATCCCCGTGCTTATATGCACCTGTCCCGACGACTATCACCCTCAAAGGCTGGGGGACGATCTGCACAGGGTTTTGCCCGATTCGGTGCTTGTCAGTGCGGGGGAATACCGCAGGGAAAATGAGATATACAATGAAGCGGAGGACGAAAATCTTTTCGGCGGATTTACGGGATTTGTTGACTGTTATGAGGATTTTATCAATGAAAAGACGAGTCGATAAAAGGAGCATTTGCAATGAAAACACCCGAAATTATATTTTTCGATATAGGGCACACTCTTACATATTCACCCGAAAAATCCAGGGAAAACGGCTTTGCCGCTTTATGGGAGCACAGGACGGGGAAATGCGGCTGCACATTTGAAGAACTGCTTAAACGTGCGGAAAAAATTTTTCATGATGTGGATATTGTGGCGGATTCCTTTGATTATGACATTCCCTTTGCCGCCTCTTTAAAGCTGCTTTTTGACAGTGCGGGGGTGGTTCTTGATATTCCGCCAAAGGACCGGGAAATGGTTTTTCTGAATGCTGCAAGACCTGCCGTCCCAATGCCGGGGGCGGTGGATATGATAAGCTTTTTGCGGCAGAATGGGATAAGGCGGGCGGTGGTTACCAATAACCGCTTTTCCGAGGGGGCTTTGCTGCGGCAGCTTAC
Source organism: uncultured Ruminococcus sp. (assembly GCA_947175005.1). GTDB lineage: Bacteria > Bacillota > Clostridia > Oscillospirales > Ruminococcaceae > Huintestinicola. Next base: position 16,797 of record CAMWLD010000003.1, read on the forward strand.
GGAAATTTTCGGAGAGGGTGCGTTTGAGTTTGTGATATCCTCGGCGGATTATATGGTGCGAAAGCCCGACAAGAGGCTGTTTGAGGCGGCGCTGCACAGGGCGGGGGTTTCTCCCGGGGCGGCGTGGCACTGCGGCGATGTGGCAAATGCGGATGTTATGGGGGCGCATTATATGGATATTTTTCCTGTGCTTTATGAAACGAATGAGGTGGATAATCCCTTTCTGCGGTTTAACAAAGGTTTTGAGGCGGATTTTCCCTTTGAGAGGATATGCTGCTGGGAAGAATTATGCAAATTAATTAAACTTTGAGGTGATTTACAATGAGAGAATACAAGACCCAGATGGAGGCGGCAAGAAAGGGGATAATCACTCCCGAAATGGAAAAGGTCGCAGAGAAAGAGTACAGACTCCCCGAGGAAATTCGTGAAAAGGTGGGCAGGGGAGTTGTTGCCATTCCCGCAAATGTGAACCACACGTCCCTTTCGGCCGAGGGTATCGGTGAGGGGCTGCGGACGAAGATCAATGTTAATTTGGGTGTTTCGGGGGACTGTCGGGACTATGACAGGGAAATGGAAAAGGTGCGGCTTTCGCTGAAATATGGGGCGGAGTCTATTATGGACCTTAGCAACTGCGGCAAGACAAATATGTTCAGAAAAAAGCTTATAGAAATGTCCCCTGCTATGATCGGCACTGTGCCTATGTATGACGCTATAGGGTATCTGGAAAAGGACCTGCTGGAGATAACCGCAGAGGATTTTCTTAAAGTAGTAAAGGCGCACGCCGAGGAGGGCGTGGACTTTATGACTATTCATGCGGGAATAAACAGATGTGCCGTAGAAGCTTTCAGGCGGCAGGGGAGAAAGATGAACATTGTTTCCAGAGGTGGTTCGCTGCTGTTTGCATGGATGGAGATGACGGGGAATGAAAATCCGTTTTACGAGCATTATGACGAGGTGCTGGAGATACTTAGGGAATATGATGTGACAATCAGTCTTGGGGACGCTTTGCGCCCCGGGTGCATTTCCGACGCCACGGACGCAGGGCAGATAAGCGAGCTTATTGAGCTTGGCAATTTGACAAAACGGGCTTGGGAAAAGGACGTTCAGGTTATGGTAGAGGGTCCGGGGCATATGGCTATGAATGAGATAGCTGCAAATATGACCATGGAAAAGCGGCTTTGCCACAATGCGCCCTTTTATGTGCTGGGGCCGCTTGTTACCGATATTTTCCCGGGGTACGACCATATAACGAGTGCTATCGGCGGGGCTATTGCTGCGGCAAACGGGGCGGATTTTCTCTGCTACGTGACCCCTGCGGAGCATTTGCGTTTGCCCGATATTTCCGACGTTAAGGAGGGTATCATGGCAAGCAAAATTGCGGCTCATGCGGCGGATATTGCAAAGGGCGTGCCCCATGCCCGTGAAAAGGACGACGAGATGGCGGCTGCCCGTCATGCGGTGGACTGGGAGAAGATGTTTGAGATAGCCGCAGACGGGGAAAAGGCCAGGGAATATTTTGAAAGCACCCCTCCTGCCGACCGCCACACCTGCTCCATGTGCGGAAAAATGTGCGCTGTGCGGACTACCAATATGATTCTGGAGGGGAAAGAGGTCAGGTTTTGCAGCGAGCTGGAGAGAAGCGAGAAGTGATTTGTGGGAAATGTCATGATTGCGGTGTGCAAACTGAATTGAGGATATAAAATGAATGAGAATATAACTCTTTACGGGATAACGGGGAACTGCTCTTTGTCCTTGGAAGCGGCTGTGGAGGCGGCTTTGCAGGGGGGCGTGGGAATGGTGCAGCTGCGGGAGAAAAATATAAGCGATGAGGAATATGTGCGCAAGGCAAAATTGCTGCTCGGTGTCACTGAACAATACAATGTCCCGCTGATAATCAATGATAATGTGGACGTTGCCCTTAAATCGGGGGCGCAGGGGGTACATCTGGGGCAGACGGACGGCAGTCCATTGGAAGCGAGGAAAATTTTAGGAGAAAACGCCATTATCGGCGTTACCGCAAAGACCGTGGAAATGGCTGTAAAGGCGGAAAGAGACGGTGCGGATTATCTGGGCTGCGGGGCGGTTTTCGGGTCGGTGACAAAGGAAAACGCTGTGCCTATGAAAATGGAAACATTGAGAGATATTTGCGCTGCGGTAAGCATTCCCGTGTATGCTATCGGAGGGATAGACCCCTCGAATGCAGGGCTTTTGAAAGGCACAGGCATACAGGGAATTGCGGTAGTTTCGGCGATATTCGGGAAAAGGTCCTTTGAAGATATAAATGCGGCGGCAAGGCTGCTGAAGAAAATATCCCTTGAAATTTCGGGGGATTGAAAATTCGGTGCGCTATGCAAGAGGAAGATGATATGAAAGAAAACGTTAAACCGATACTGTCGGTCGCCGGGTCGGATTCTGTCGGCGGGGCGGGGATACAGGCGGATATAAAGACGGTCTCCGCTTTGGGGCATTATGCGATGACAATTGTTACTGCCGTGACGGCGCAGAATACGCTGGGAGTGCGGCTTTGTGAGGCGGTCTCCCCCGAGATGATGAAAGCGCAGCTGGAGGCGGTTTTTGAGGATATCCCCCCCGAAAGCGTAAAAATCGGAATGGTGGGGAATGGGCAGAATGTGTCGATAATTGCCGATATGCTGATTTCCTATAATGCTAAAAATATTGTCTGCGACCCGGTGCTCTCGGCAACAAGCGGGGACAGGCTGACGGGAGATGAGGGCAAAAAGGCTTTGACCGAGCGGATATTTCCGATTGCGGATATAATTACGCCGAATATTCCCGAGGCAGAGCGGCTTTGCAATATGCAAATCAAGAACATATCCGATATGGAAAGGGCGGCAGAAAGGCTGTCGGCTATTACCTCGGGGGCGGTGCTGATAAAGGGCGGACATATGTGCGGCGAGGCGGCAGAGGCTGCAAATGCTGTTGATATCCTGCTTTATGAGGGGGAATTTTACCGTTTCACATCTCCCCGTATCAATAACCCCAACACCCACGGCACGGGCTGCACGCTTTCGTCCGCCATTGCATGCGGACTTGCCGAGGGGAAAGATATTCCCGAAGCGGTGCGTTATGCAAAGGAATATATTGCCAAGGTCATTGGCAATAACTTTGATATAGGGCATGGGAGAGGCTCAATGTGGCATTTTGACTAAAATATAAAATGCCCGATTGTCTATTCCCACAAACTTCACCTGTAAACGAAACATTTTAAGGGTTTGATTTGTTTATTATTCAGGGGGATCATGTGTCCATAATGCAAAAACATGACGACCTGGAAAATAATAAAATTCGGGAGCTTATAAAATGAAAAAACACATAATGACTGTCTCCTATTCCGCAGCGCACTTTTTTGTGGATCTGGCTTGCGCATTTTTAATATTCCGCTCGGTTTATGACGGACGGGGAGAGCTTTTGCTCTACTATAATTTCTGCGCCTTTGCTCTGCAAATGCCCATAGGAGTGCTGCTGGACAGGTTCGGCAAGGGGCATTTGGCTGCGGCGTTCGGCTGCCTGCTTATAGGGGCGGCGTTTCCCTTGTCAGGTTTGCAGGGGGCAAATTTAGCGGCGGCGGTGGTTTTGGGAGTGGGAAATTCCCTGTTTCATTTAGGGGG
>CAMWLD010000004.1 GCA_947175005.1 uncultured Ruminococcus sp.
CCGACAAGCCCGTTACGACCAAGCCGCTTGGCACTCGTATGGGTTCCGGAAAGGGCTCGCCCGAGTACTGGGTAGCGGTTGTTAAGCCCGGCAGAGTTCTTTTCGAGATCGCAGGCGTTCCCGAGGAGACTGCAAGAGAGGCTATGCGTCTTGCAATGCACAAGCTGCCCATTAAGTGCAAGTTTATTGCTAAGGAAGAGGAGGCGAAGGGTTGATGAAAGCTTCAGAAGTAAGAGATATGACCGAGCAGGAGCTCACAAACAAGCTCACCGACCTTAAAAAAGAGCTTTTTGCGCTCCGTTTCCAGCACACTGTAAACCAGCTTGACAATCCTGCCCGTCTGCGTGACGTTAAGAAGGATATTGCAAGAGTTAAGACGATTCTTCGCGAGAAGTTCGATATCAAGATGTGAGTGAAGGGAGGACAAAGCTAATGGCTGAAAGAAATCTTAGGAAAACAAGAGTAGGCAAGGTCGTATCCGACAAAATGGATAAGACTGTGGTTGTCGCAATCCAGGACAACGTTAAGCACCCCCTTTACAAGAAGATCATCAAGAGAACCATTAAGCTCAAGGCGCACGATGAGAACAATGAGTGCAGGATCGGCGACAGAGTTGAGATAATGGAGACCCGTCCTTTGTCCAAGGACAAGAGATGGAGACTTGTACAGATCATCGAAAAGGCCAAGTAAGCCTTTTTGTGAGGGGTACGGCACGGGAGGCTGCGGCGCAGGGTTTACGGCAGCTGCAAAGATGCAGTTCGGCAGGAGGCAGGGACGTCGGGTTTCTGATGAATGCGGAATGGCAGTAATTGCCGGAAAGTTTCCGAAGAATTTTATATGTTCAAGGAAAATTAAAGAAAATTTTTTAAATAAATTTTCCGAAAACCCTTGACAAGCATGCCCAAACGTGATATAATTTTAATGTTGTTGTGTGAATGATTCAATTTGAGGAATGTATACGCCTCATTTCGGGAAACGCACGGCGGCGTTGAAACGTTAAAAATTAGTGAGATTCCGATATTGTGGCAGAAAATGCGAAGCGTTGTAAGACAATGCAAGGCGGTTTTCTGCCATGGTGTCGATATTCGCTGTTAAGGGAAGGAGTTTATGCGCTGTGATACAGATGCAGACTTATTTAAAGGTCGCTGATAATACGGGTGCTAAGGAACTTATGTGTATCAGAGTTCTGGGCGGTACTCGCAGAAGATATGCGAACATCGGCGATGTGGTTGTTGCTTCGGTCAAAAAAGCAACACCAGGCGGCGTTGTTAAAAAGGGCGACGTTGTTAAGGCGGTTATCGTAAGATCCGCTAAGGGCGTCCGCAGAGAGGACGGCACATACATCCGCTTCGATGATAATGCAGCAGTTATCATCAAGGAGGACAAGAATCCCAGAGGAACCCGTATCTTCGGGCCTGTGGCAAGAGAGCTGCGCGACAAGGACTATATGAAGATCCTGTCTCTGGCTCCTGAAGTACTTTAAGCGGGAGGTGCCTATAAATGAACAAGAAACTGCATGTTAAAACAGGCGACACCGTTGTTATCCTGTCCGGCAAGGACAAGGGGCAGAAGGGAAAGGTTCTTGAGGTATCCCCTAAGGAGCAGAAGGTGATCGTTGAGGGCCTTAACATTGTAACCAAGCACGTTAAGCCCCGTCAGATGGGTCAGCAGGGCGGCATTGTAAAGTGCGAGGCTCCCCTGTACGCCTGCAAGGTGATGGCTGTTTGCCCTCACTGCGGCAAGCCTACAAGACTTGCTCACAAAATTGCCGAGGACGGCAGCAAATCGAGAGTGTGCAAGCACGCTGACTGCGGCAAAGCATACTAAGGAAAGGAGTTACCCTAAATGGCAGCAAATTTAAAGGAATTATATGTCAGCACCGTAGCTCCCTCGCTTATGAAGAAGTTCGGCTACAAGAGCGTTATGCAGATACCCAAGCTTGACAAGGTCGTTATAAACGTGGGCGCCGGCGAGGCTAAGGACAATTCCAAGGTCATTGACGCTATTATGAACGATTTGGCGCTTATCACAGGGCAGAAGCCTGTTGTGTGCCGTGCAAAGAAGTCTGTGGCTAACTTCAAGGTTCGTGAGGGTATGCCTATCGGCGTTAAGGTCACTCTCAGAGGGGAAAAGATGTACGAGTTTCTGGACAGGCTTTTCAATGTTGCGTTCCCTCGTGTACGTGACTTCAGAGGGATCAACGGCAACTCCTTCGACGGCAGAGGAAATTATTCCACAGGTATCAAGGAGCAGCTTATTTTCCCCGAAATCGAGTATGATAAGATCGACAAGGTAAGAGGTATGGATATTAACATCATCACCACTGCCAACACAGACGAAGAGGCCAAGGAGCTGCTGGAGCTCATGGGCGCTCCCTTCGCTAAGTAATCGGGAGGAATTTTTATGGCTAAAACTTCTATGAAGATCAAACAGCAGAGAACTCCTAAGTACACAACCCGGGCGTACAACCGCTGCAAGATCTGCGGCAGACCTCACGCTTATCTGCGTAAGTTCGGCATTTGCAGAATCTGTTTTCGTGAACTCGCTCATAAGGGTCAGATTCCCGGAGTTAAAAAGGCAAGCTGGTAACTAGAGGCTAGAGATTTAGAGGCAAGAGGCTAGAAGAGTGTGCGGGGAGGCTTCCTTGCAGATTTGATCTTGCTGTAAATTGTCCTTTGGATCGTCCTCTTAACGGCGGCAATATATAAGGAGGTAAATGGTATGCAGATTACCGATTCAATTGCTGATATTCTTACAAGAATCCGCAACGCCAACACTGCTAAGCATCCCACTGTTGACGTGCCCGCTTCCAATATGAAGAAGGCTATCACTCAGATTCTTGTTGATGAAGGCTATATCAAGAGCTATCAGCTCATCGACGACGGCAAGCAGGGTATCATCAGGATCACCCTCAAGTACGGCGAAAATAAATCGCAGGTCATCACCGGTCTGCGCAGAGTATCCAAGCCCGGTCTGAGAATTTATTCAAGCTGCGAGGATATGCCCAAGGTTATGAAGGGTCTCGGCATTGCTATCGTGTCCACGTCCAAGGGCGTTATGACCGATAAGAAGGCAAGAGAGCTTAACGTTGGCGGCGAAGTCCTTGCGTTTGTATGGTAAGGAGGAACACCAGATGTCAAGAATAGGAAAAAAGCCTATAAGTGTTCCCGCGGGCGTTGAGGTAAAGATCAACGGCACAGAGGTTACCGTAAAAGGACCTAAGGGTACGCTTACTAAATCCTTTCACAAGGATATGATCATAAAGCAGGAGGGCGCAGAGCTTATTGTTGAACGTCCCTCCGAGGATAAACTCCACAAGTCCCTCCACGGACTTACAAGATCGCTCCTTGCCAACATGGTCGAGGGCGTAACACACGGCTTCTCGAAGTCCCTGGACATTGAGGGTATCGGTTACAGAGCTCAGAAGCAGGGCAAGAACCTGGTAATGAACCTGGGTTACTCTCATCAGGTGATCGTTGCGGAGACCGACGGTATTACCATTGATGTTCCCTCTGCCAACAAGATCGTTATCAACGGCATTGACAAGCAGGTTGTGGGACAGTTCGCTGCCGAGGTCCGCGAGAAGAGACCCCCCGAGCCTTACAAGGGCAAGGGTATCCGCTACACAGGCGAGCATATCATCCGCAAGGAAGGTAAGGCAGGTAAGGGTAAGAAGTAAGTTTCCCTTTAGGTGTTTTGAATATTGGCTCTCACTATGGGGAGAATGGGACAGACTGTACAGGGCGGCGTTATTATGCAGCTTTGGGTACATGCCTACTATTTTCCGAAACGATAAGGAGTTGTAATTAAAATGGTTAAGCAGATCAACAGAAAGGAAACAAGGGCGAAAAGACAGAAGCGTGTACGCGGCAAGATCAGCGGCACTGCTGCACGTCCCCGTCTGAATGTTTTCCGCAGCGCTAAGCATATATACGCTCAGCTTATTGACGACGTTGCAGGGGTTACTCTTGCAAGCGCTTCCTCCCTTGAAAAGGGATTTGACGCAGACGGCGGCAATAAGGACGGCGCATTCAAGGTTGGCGAGGCTATTGCCAAGGCTGCCAAGGAGAAGGGTATTGAGGAAGTCGTTTTCGACAGAGCGGGCTACCTTTATCACGGCAGAGTTGCAAGCCTTGCAGACGGCGCACGTCAGGGCGGTCTCAAGTTCTGATCAAATTAAAAGGAGGTTACACTTTTGACTAAGATAGACGCTTCAAATCTGGAGCTTACCGAGAAAGTCGTTGCTATCAACAGAGTTTCCAAGACTGTTAAGGGCGGACGTATTTTCAAGTTTGCCGCTTTGGTCGTAGTTGGCGACGGCAACGGTACGGTTGGCTTCGGCATAGGCAAGTCCGGAGAAGTTCCCGACGCTATCCGCAAGGGCATTGAGGACGCTAAGAAAAATCTTATGAAGATCTCCCTCAGAGGTTCTACTATCCCTCATGAGGTCATCGGTAAATTCGGCGCAGGCAGAGTGCTTATGAAGCCTGCTGCACCCGGTACCGGCGTTATCGCAGGCGGTCCTGTTCGTGCAGTGATCGAGGTTGCGGGAATCAAGGACATCAGAACTAAGTCCCTGCGTTCCAACAATGCCTGCAACGTGGTAAGGGCTACACTTCAGGGTCTGTCCGAGCTTCGCAGCGCCAAGGAGGTTGCAGCGGTAAGGGGCAAGTCCGTGAAGGAAATTTTAAACTAAGGAGGGCGACCGACAATGGTTAAAATCAAACTTGTAAAGAGCCTTAACAGCTGCAAGAAAGACCAGATCGCAACCGCAGCCTCTTTGGGACTCAAAAAGATCGGCGATGAGACTGTTCAGCAGGACAACGCCGCAGTACAGGGCAAGATCAAGAAGATCTCCCACCTTGTATCCGTAACAAACGCTTGAATGGAGGTGCTTTAAGCTATGAAGTTATATGAACTTTCTCCCGCTGCAGGCTCTGTTAAGGACGTTAAGCGTGTGGGACGGGGTCACGGCTCGGGCAACGGCAAGACTGCCGGAAAGGGCCACAAGGGACAGAACGCTCGTTCGGGCAGCGGTGTAAGACCCGGCTTCGAGGGCGGTCAGATGCCTATGACCAGAAGAATCCCCAAGAGAGGATTCAACAACATCTTCGCTGTAAGATATGAGACCGTGAACGTTTGCGACCTGGATAAGTTTGTGGACGGCACAGTGGTTGACGCTGAGCTGCTGAAAGCAAGCGGTCTGGTGAAGAAAACACAGAACGGTATTAAAATTCTCGGAAACGGAGAGCTGAATCGCAACCTTACCGTTAAGGCTAATGCATTCTCCGCATCCGCAAAGGAAAAAATCGAGAAAGCAGGCGGGAAGGCTGAGGTGATGTAATGTGTTTGCTACCATGCGAAACGCTTGGAGAACACCGGAGTTAAGAAAAAAGCTCCTATACACATTACTCATTATCGTTATCTTCCGCTTAGGCTGCTCAATGCCCGTGCCTTTCCTGGAACCCGAGCGGATATCCGCTATGATCAACGGGAACGACGGCAGCATTTTCAGCTATTTGGATATGCTTTCAGGAAGCGCTATCTCAAAGGGTACGGTGTTCGCACTGTCCATTCAGCCCTATATCAACGCTTCGATCATCATTCAGCTTCTGACATATGCTCTGCCTCCGCTGGAGTCGCTTCAAAAAGAGGGCGAAGAGGGCAGGAAGAAGTTACAGAAGATAACAAGCGTTACAGCCCTTATAATCTCCCTTGTAATGAGCTACGGTTACTATTTCACTATAAGGAATCAGGCCAATGCGGTAAAATATGTCAATGGCGCAGAGGGCGTGTTTGCGGCTGTTGTAATCATCGGAGTGCTGACAGCAGGCTCAAGCCTTATTGTATGGCTGGGCAACCTTATCAACGAAAGCGGTATCGGAAACGGTATCTCCATTATACTCTTTGCGGGTATTGTGGCAAGGATCCCCACTGACATCAGGACTCTGTTCAGAGACGCACAGCTCGATAACAAAAAATACTTTTATATTCTTCTTATCGCCATTATTGAGGTTGTGATGATCGGGTTCATCGTTCTGATGAACAATGCCGAGCGGCGAATACCCATTCAGTACGCTAAGCGTGTGGTGGGCAGGAAGCAGTACGGCGGGCAGAATACTCACATTCCCGTTAAGGTTGCAATGAGCGGCGTTATGCCTATCATCTTTGCTATGGCGTTTATGTCGCTGCCTCAGACCATTCAGATGTTTGCGGGCAGACCTGACCCTCAACTGTATGACCAGTGGACGGTATGGCAGAAGTTTTACAACGGGCTACTGAATTTCTTCAGCACAAACAGCGTTTGGTATGCGCTGATATACTTTGTCCTCATTATCGCTTTCAACTATTTCTACGTTTCAATGCAGTACAATCCCATTGAGATCGCCAACAACTTGAGACAGAACAACGGCGGTATTCCCGGTATCAGACCCGGTAAGCCTACCAGCGATTTCATTCAGAGAGTTCTCTCAAAGATCACTCTTATCGGCGCTGTGTGCTTAGGCGTTATTGCCATATTCCCCATATTCTTCCAGATGGCAACCGGAATGCAGATCTCCATGGCGGGTACTTCGATACTGATCATTGTCAGTGTTGCGCTTGAGACTGTAAGGACATTGGAGTCGCAGATGATGATGAGACACCACAAAGGATTTCTTGAATAAATAAATTTAAGACGCTTTTAATGAAAGGAAAAATGCTATGAATCTTATTCTTTTGGGCGCTCCGGGCGCAGGCAAGGGAACTCAGGCAGAGGTTATAAGCTCTAAACTGGGCATTCCTCAGATCTCTACAGGCAATATCCTCAGAGCGGCTGTTAAAAACGGCACCGAGTGGGGTCTCAAGGCAAAGGCATTTATGGATGCGGGTGACCTTGTTCCCGATGATGTTGTTATAGGCATTCTGAAAGACAGGATCGCCGAAAGCGACTGCGCTAAGGGATTTATCCTTGACGGCTTCCCCAGGACCGTTCCCCAGGCAGAGGCGCTGGAGACCATGGGCGTTGTCATTGACAAGGTTATCGAGATCTCCGTTCCCGATGAGGACATCAAGAACAGACTGGGCGGCAGAAGAGTCTGCGAAAGCTGCGGCGCTTCCTATCATGTGGAGTTCAACCCCACTAAGGCAGAGGGCGTTTGCGACAAGTGCGGCGGCAAGGTAGTTCAGAGGGCGGATGACGCTCCCGAGACTGTTCTTAACAGACTTGCGACCTACCACGAGGCTACCGCTCCTTTGGTGGATTTCTACAAGGGAAGAGGAAAGCTTACTACCGTAATAGGTCAGAGCGAGGTTTCCGATACCTCCAAGCTGGTGCTTGACGCTGTTAATGCGTGAGCCCTGCCTGCTGCAAAGAAGGCACGTTAATGATTATTGTAAAATCCAAGTACGATCTTGAAAAAATGCGTCTGGCGGGGCAGATTTCCGCCGACGCGCTCCATTACGGAGGACAGTCGATCCGACCGGGTATGTCCACCTATGAGCTGGATAAGATCATTCATGATTATATCGTTAAGCACGGTGCAAAGCCTAACTTTCTTAACTACGGGGGGTTCCCCGGCTCGGCGTGCATTTCGATAAACAACAAGGTGATCCACGGTATCCCCTCCAAGCATGAGATTATCAAGGAGGGCGACATTGTAAGCATTGACACAGGTGCTTGCATTGACGGATTCAACGGTGACAATGCCTATACGTTTGCTGTCGGAAATGTTTCTGAGGAGGCAAAACAGCTGCTCAAAGTTACCGAGGAAAGTCTGTACAAGGGAATTGTGCAGGCTGTTGTCGGCAACAGGGTGGGGGATATCTCCCATGCTGTGGAAGAGCACTGCACCTCTTACGGATACGGCGTAGTCAAGGCCTATGTAGGTCACGGGGTGGGGGCTAAGCTCCATGAAGCCCCGGAGGTGCCCAATTTCGGCAAGCCCGGAAGAGGCCCCAGACTTATAGCGGGTATGACGATCGCAATAGAACCCATGATCAACGCGGTAGGAGATGAGGTCAAGGTACTCCCGGACGGCTGGACCGTGTTGACAAAATCAGGTTCACTCTCCGCTCACTTTGAGCATACAATCGCAGTTACGTCCGAAGGGCCTGTAATTCTAACAAAGCCCACAATCATTTAGAGGGATTCGCTATGGAAAATGCGGTAGGAAGGATCGTCAGAAGCGCGGCGGGACGGGATAAGGGTAAATTTCTCGTTGTAGTCGCTGCGGATGATGAGTTCGTCATGGTGGCAGACGGTAAGGAGCGCAGACTTGGGAACCTCAAGCGCAAGCGTTTAAAACACGTAAAATTTACCAATACTGTTATAGATATGACAAATATTACCGATAAAAAGCTCCGCAGTATAACAGGCGAGTGGAATTTGCGAGCCTGCGATCCCCGCAACTAATACTCTCAAGGAGGCTGTCAGCTTGTCTAAGGAAGATGTTATTGAGATTGAGGGCACGGTTATAGAGGCTCTCCCCAACGCCAACTTTCAGGTTGAGCTTGCAAACGGACATAAGATTCTTGCTCATGTTTCGGGTAAACTGAGAATGAACTATATCAGAATCGTTCCCGGCGACAAGGTCACTGTGGAAATGTCTCCATACGATCTATCAAAAGGAAGGATCACATGGAGAGCCAAGTGATTCGGATCAATCTAACACAAGGAGGAATTATCAATGAAAGTAAGACCTTCAGTTAAGCCTATGTGCGAAAAGTGCAAGGTTATCAAGAGAAAAGGCAAGATAATGATCATCTGCGAAAATCCTAAGCACAAGCAGCGTCAGGGCTGAGTTGCTGCTGCACCCGGGGTGCGTGTTCTTCGGGACGCGGGCTTTGCAGGGGGGCATGAAATAAGGAAAGATGATATTTATATTGCTTTGAACGGAGTCTGCCGTGTAAATACGGTCGGATTCGCCCAAAATTACGGAGGTGTATTTATTAATGGCACGTATAGCCGGTGTTGACCTGCCCAAGAATAAGAGAGTTGAAATAGGACTCACTTATATCTACGGTATAGGCCGTAAATCTGCGAGCGTTATTCTCGCAAGCACAGGTGTAAACCCTGATACAAGAGTAAAGGATCTGACTGAGGACGACGTTTCCAAGCTCAGAGAATATATTGACCACAATCTGGTGGTGGAGGGCGACCTTAGAAGAAATGTTGCTCTTAACATCAAGCGGTTGGTTGAGATCCAGTGCTACAGAGGGGTCCGTCACCGCAAGGGACTGCCCGTAAGAGGTCAGAGAACCAAGACCAACGCCAGAACACGCAAGGGTCCTGTTAAGACCATTGCAAATAAGAAGAAGTAAGGAGGGTATGAACTATGGCTCAGCAGAAAGGTAAAAAGACTACTGTAAGACGCCGCCGTGAGCGCAAGAATATTGAAAACGGCGCTGTTCATATTCAGTCCACCTTTAACAATACGATTGTAACAGTTTCCGATATACAGGGCAACGTTATTTCATGGGCGTCCGCCGGTGAAATGGGCTTCAGAGGCTCTAAGAAATCCACTCCTTTTGCGGCTCAGACCGCTGCGGAGACAGCTGCAAAGGCTGCTATGGAGCACGGCCTCAAGACTGTTGAGGTTTTCGTAAAGGGCCCGGGCGCAGGACGTGAGGCGGCTATAAGAGCGCTCCAGCAGGTAGGTCTTGAGGTAAGACTTATCAAGGATGTAACTCCTATTCCTCATAACGGCTGCCGTCCTCCCAAGAGAAGACGCGTCTAATTTACAGGAGGTGTAATGTAAAATGGCTATAAACAGAGAACCTATCCTCAAAAGATGCAGATACCTTGGGATAAGCCCTATGGTCATGGGCGTTTCCAAGGAGTCTAAGAGGTTTACCAAGCCCGGTGTGGCTAACACCCGCAAGAAGGTTTCAGAATACGGGATGCAGCTGAAGGAAAAGCAGAAGCTGAAGTTCATCTACGGCGTTCTGGAAAAGCCTTTCCGTCACTATTTCGAGATCGCCTCCAAAATGGAGGGCAAGGCCGGTGACAATCTGGTAACGATCCTCGAATCCAGACTGGATAATGTGGTCTACAGAATGGGCTACGCTCTCACAAGACGTGAGGCAAGGCAGCTGGTTACACATAAGCATTTCTCGGTAAACGGTCAGAGAGTGGATATCCCCTCTTACCGCGTAAAGCCCGGAGATGTTGTTACTCTTCATGAGAAGAGCAGAAGCAGCGCAAAGTTCAAGGATGTCCTGGAACAGACCAATGGCAGAGTTGTTCCTCTGTGGCTGGAATCCGACAGAGACAATTTCTCGGCAAAGATCGTTCGCGCTCCCATTACCGACGACCTTGATTACGAGACTCAGACACACCTGATAGTCGAGCTGTACAGCAAGTAATCCTTGCGGTACTGCAAAACATCATAATGCGATCATAGGAGGGTTTTATAAATGCTTGAAAAAATCGAAAAGCCGGAAATCGAAACCGTAAACCCGGAAGCTAACGGCACATACGGTATGTTCGTTCTCGCTCCTTTGGAGCGCGGCTATGGCACTACACTGGGAAACTCTCTCAGACGAGTGCTGCTCTCCTCGCTTCCGGGTGTGGCTGTTACCTCTGTTAAGATTGACGGCGTGCACCATGAACTTTCAACTATCCCCGGGGTCAAGGAGGATGTTACCGAAATTATCCTTAACCTTAAAGGGCTTACTGCAAAGCTTTACGGAGAGGGTCCGAAGACCATATACATTGAAGCCGAGGACGAGTGCGAGGTCACCGCAGGCGATATCAAAACCGATTCCGAGGTGGACATTCTTTTCCCGGATATGCATATTGCAACGCTGGGCAAGGACGCAAAGCTTTATATGGAAATAACCATTGACCGAGGCAGGGGATATGTTCCCGCCGAAAAAAACAAGCAGCTTTTCAACCTTGGCATAGATGTTATTGCCGTTGACTCCATTTACACCCCTGTTCTGAAGGTCAACTTCAGGGTGGAGGACACAAGACTCGGGCAGGTAACGGACTATGACAAGCTCTTCTTAGAGGTATGGACCGACGGAACTGTTTCCGCAAAGGAAGCTGTTTCCCAGGCGGCAAATCTGCTGATAGAGCACCTCAAGAGCTTCTCCAACCTTTCGGATGAATCCGCTATTACGGACATTATGGTTGAGAAGGATGACAAGGGCAAGGAAAAGATACTGGAGATGACCATTGAAGAACTGGATCTCTCGGTACGTTCTTTCAACTGCTTGAAGCGTGCGGGTATCAACACTGTTGAAGATCTGATAAGCAAATCAGAAGAAGAAATGATGAAGGTCAGAAACCTTGGAAAGAAATCCTTTGACGAGGTCAAGGAGAAGCTCCAGTCACTGGGCTTTGATCTCAGCACCGAGGAAGAATGATCTTATATTAGATAATGTAAGGAGTGAAATCTAATGCCGGGAACCAGAAAACTGGGTCGCTCCAGCGACCACAGAAAGGCAATGCTCAGAGCAATGGTAACTTTTCTGCTTGAAAACGGCAGAATAGAAACCACCGTAACGAGGGCAAAGGAAGTCCGCTGCATGGCTGAGAAGATGATAACCACAGCTAAGACCAACGATCTGCACTCTAAGCGTCAGGTTCTCGCATACGTAACAAAGGAAGATGTTGTCAAGAAGCTTTTTGACGAGATCGCTCCCAAGTATGCGGATGTAAAGGGCGGTTACACAAGAATTATCAAGACAGGTCCCCGTAGGGGCGACGCTGCCGAGATGGCGGTAATTGAGCTTGTTTGAGCTGGGCTTAACAAAAGAATTTTGATTGTAAGGCAGGAGTGTTTCGCTCCTGCCTTATTATTTTATGGAGATCGGAAATTGGATTTTGGGGTATGACTTTAGCGAATTTTAACAAAATATAATGTTGATTTTATTGCAATTTCGCTAAAGATGCCGTTGACAATATTTACGGTATATGCTAAAATAATGATGTAAAAAGTATGGGGATATTTTGAAAATACGTTCGGCTGTGTGCCCTTTGATTTAAATTAAAAGCATATTCAATGTTGTATGGCTGTTAATAACATTTTAAAAAATATAAATATTCAATTAATTGACATTACTTCCGAAAAGTGGTATAATCATAATTATATTAAGCAGACATTTCATATGCGGGCAAAACAATTTCACGATTCTTGGGAATATTCTTTTGAAAGGTGGTTTTGAGCGTGCCGATACATGCACAGTGCTGCGGGCTTTTTATAATGCTTGTGCTCCTATACTTCTACAAAAGCCAAAAATCTATAAAGCTCAACACCGAAAGATCTTTTTGGAATGCCTTTTGTATGACTATTGTCTGTATTGTTCTTGATATTACCTCCTGTGTTACCATATGCAGGATGGATTTTTTCCCGATGCCGCTGGTGCGGTTTGTGGCAAAGGCGTATTTGGTTTCGCTGGTGGGTGTTACCTTTTTTGCGCTGATGTATATTTGCACGGATATTTACAGCGTAAAGGAAATGTATATAAAGCGATTGCGGCGGTATCTGGCGTTTGCGCTGACGGCGGCGGTGTTGATATTCGTTGTGCCCATAGAGCTGTTTTACGATAAGGATGAGGGGCAGCTTTATTCCTACGGGCCGTCTACTGTTGTGGCGTACATATTTGCGGCGCTGACTATGATAATGATGGGCACATTGCTGGTGCGAAAGCGGAAGGAGATAACCAAAAGCCGCTTGGAGGCGGTGGCTATGCTGCTTGGCATATGGCTCGTTGCGGTTGTGACACAGTTTATTTTCCCAAAGCTTTTGCTGGTAGGCTTTGCCTGTGCGGCGGGTATGCTGGTGCTTTATCTTAAAATGGAAAACCCGGGTTACAATATCGACAGGCAGACGGGGCTGTTCAATAACAGTGCGTTTTTGCAATATTCAAAGCAGCTTTATGATATGAAGTCGTCCTTTTCCGTTTTGGCGATCGTTATTGAACGCAGCTGCTTCAGATCTATTTCCAGTGAGCTGGAGGACGCTGTCATTGCCGAGGCGGTGCAGTATTTGCTAAGTATTCCCGATACAAGAGTTTTCAGGATCACCAGTACGGAAATTATGCTTATATTTTCCGATAAGGATACCGCAAGGGAGAATATGGAAAGCGTCCGCAGGCGCTTTGGGCAGCCTTGGGGGAAGAGCAGGGGAGTTATTGTGTCCCCTTACTGGATATATGCGGAGGATTCACTTTTGGCGGATAATACTATAGATCTGCTTTATCTTATTCGTTATGCAAGGCAGAACAGCAAGGAGCTTGCGGAAACAAGATTTTTTGAGATAGAAAATGAATTTGTCCGTATAAGGCGTGAGGAAAAGGATATTGAGGGGCTTATTGCCGACGCTTTGAAAAATGATTGGGTGGAGGTTTGGTATCAGCCCATTTATTCCACCGAGGAGGGCAGATTTACCTCCGCAGAGGCGCTTATCCGTATCCGCACCAACACGGGCAAGCTTTATCAGCCGGGGAATTTCATTGACATTGCCGAGCGCAACGGGACGATAATGCAGTTGGGGGAAACGGTTTTTGAAAAGGTTTGCAGGTTTTTAAAGGAATATGACATAAACGCCATGGGGCTTGATTATATCGAGGTCAATCTGTCGGTCATTCAGTGCGCTTACAGTCAGCTGGCGGAGGATTATATCCGCATAATGGAGGAATACGAGGTAGAGCCGGGGCTTATCAATCTGGAGATAACCGAGTCCGCTTCCATAAACGCCCGCAAGACCCTGCTGCGGAATATGGAGAGCCTGCGCAAATACGGCGTTACATTCTCCCTTGACGATTTCGGCACGGGGCAGTCAAACCTTGATTATATAGTGGATATGCCCGTTCAGATAGTGAAATTTGACAAGGGCATGACGGGGGCGTATTTTGAAAACGGCAAGGCGAAGTACATTATGGACGCTGCCATGGGAATGATTCAGGGTATGAACCTTAAAATAGTTTCCGAGGGGATAGAGAGCGAGAGTCAGTTCAATGTAATGCGTGAGCTGGGGATAAACTATATTCAGGGATATTATTTCTCAAAGCCCTTGCCTGCGGACGAATTTGTAAAGTTCATCAGGGAAAACCAGTGCACTGACAGAGGCAAGAAGCAGGAGGCAAGAAGCAAGAGAGCGTAGGTCTGCTGTTCATTTCCGTAAACTTTGTAAACTGCGTTTACGGGAACAATTTTCCAAGCAAAATTTACAAAAAAAATTAACAAATGCTATTGCATTTTTAGGAGAAATGTGTTATAATTATTAATAAGGAAATTGAAGATATGTTTGTATCTTCCGTAAATCAATTTAAAGCCGAGGAGAGCGAGTGCACTATGTCGTTACAGCGGTATAGGATCATATATCCCGACTGCTTGTTCAGAGCCTTGAAGACTTACAAGAATATTGAACCTCCCGAAGATATGTGGGCGGAGGGTGCTATTTGCGCCGGCGAGCGGGGAGAGATGTATATCATCAACCGCCGTCAGGGAGATGGTGTTTACGGATTTACCGAATTTCAGTGGGACACGCTGGGGCTGTGGTCGGGGTTTGCCGACGGCGAACGTACCGATATTTTTGAGGGGGATATTGTTAAGATAACGCAGTTTGCCCCTGCTGCTCCCGAGCAGGCTGCTGTCAGTGATAATGAAGAGGAGAATCCCTTTTCCGAATATGTTCCCGACACGTTTACTCCGTTTTTTAAGGAGGACGACGAGGAGGAAGAGCCGGAGGAGAGGGAGGTCTTTTCGGAAATTCCCGATGACGCTGTGGAGGTCGCCTCTGTGGAGGGGGTAGTGTACATGAGCGAGGGAATGTTCTATATACAGTATTTTGATAAAAATACGGGGTGCTTGTCTGCGCTGCCCTTATACCCGTACTTCTTTTATGACGGGCTTCCCGCCCCTTTTACTGCGGTAAAGGTGGAGGGGAATTTGTATGATGATGAGGACCTGTATAAGCAAGTGCTTCATTTGGATATGTTTATGGGCGGACAAATGGGTGCGTAAATTTTAAGTGTACGTTTAAGGGACTTTAGCGAGCGGTTGCTAAAGTCCCTTTTTTGATGAAATAAAAATTCGGCGCACGTTCAAGAACAGACTTCCCCTGTGTTCCTGATAGCTAGTCTATCATCTCCGGTTCGGACAGCTTAAAATCATCTGTTACCTCAAACTGCTTCGGTATCTCCTCGGACAGCTTTTTATGTAAACTTTCCAGAATTTTGCCAAATATCTCAAATCCGGGGTCGTCACTGCCGGGGCACTGCTCTCCTGCGCAGTTGCATATGCACCTAAGCAAATGAGAAGCGGTATTTCCGATGGAATAAATATTGCAGCTGCTGTCCTGTAAGTTCATATTCATTTGCTCACCGTCGTAATAATATTCAAAGGAAAGCGGCTCAAGGGGTGTCTGAGCGTTTTTCAGCTCTTTCAGCAGATCATCTCCGCAAAACTCCACACACTCACCCACTGCTTTTGTCAGTTCCGCAGATTCTCCCTCTGACGAAAAATCAAAGCACATATAAACGGGGATCTTGACCTTGCCGGAATTAACATAAACAGCCCCAAGTTTGCAGCCCCGGTAAGTCACTTCAATATCTTTTGCCATATCGCAGTTGTCTATATCGTATACAGTATAACTGTTGGCGTTGTTTGTTATCATGCCGGAGAAATACTCGACCGTCAGGCATTCGTCGGAAGATCGGTCAAGGACACCCGCCGCAAAAACGCCATCCTCGTGAGCCATTGGTATCATTTGTTTTTCCATAGTACATTTTCCCCTGTTAAATGTTGTTATTTCTTCGGCAGGCGATTTTATTTTTTCATTTGAGCTGTCATTTTCAGACACAGCTACATTTGTATCATATATTTCCGTAAAACTGAAGCCTGTAATATTGTTTGCTTCGACAAAATCTTTAAACTCGTCAGTTACCCATACTAGACGATGAACATAATGACCGGTTCTGGGCTTAAAAATCGGTAATATTTTTACATTATTAAAAACGTCTTTATAAATATCCGAGTCCAATTTTGAATTAGAAAATATTTCAACCTCCGGCATATCTATCGCCTTAGCAGGGTACAATTGATAATAATTTTTTTCCGTATCATTATCATTTGTAATAGGCAGAAATTGAATAAGTCCCTCAAACCGATTTTCAAGAAGATTTTTTGAATACTCATCAGCAATAAAAAATCCTATGTTATGCCGTATCACATTAGCATCATGCTTCCCCTTATTAAGTTCATCATCAACTTTATAATGGACAGATTTCCACTTTTCGATCCACTCTTCATAAAATGTATTATGTTGCTCATAGTTTCTTCTCACTTCAGACAATTCGCAAAACGTCACGGAAGAGGTATCCTCCGAAAAATACCCAACCTTATTTCCCTCAACTATAAAAAGCTTATATATTTTCATATTTTCACGCCGAATTAGCCCGGCACTCCTTTCATATTTTTTATAGTTATTTGTCCTTGTGAAATCTGAATTAAAAATTGTGCTATACAGCTGTTTGTTCATATGCTCTCGGTCAGCCGCAGAATAATTTCATTGGACACCAGAAATCCCTCGGGTGTAAGGGCTATTCTGTCCTCCGAAATTTTCAGCAGACCTGCCTTTTCCATGGGTGCAGCGGCGGATATGAGCTTATTTGCATATTCTTCTGCCTCGCTTATGGGGAAGCCCTCGGAAAGCCGCAGGGCAAGCATAAGCCGCTCGGAGAGGCTGCCTGGGACGCTGTCGGTTATGACTTCCTGCTGCCGCTCGGATTTAAGAAAGTCCTCCATATTCTTCGGCACTTCAAAACGAACGCCGTTCAGATAAGAATGCGCTCCCGTGCCTATGCCGAGATATTCCTCACAATGCCAGTATTTCAGATTATGGCGGCATTCGTGTTCCGCTTTGGCAAAGTTGGATATCTCATACTGGGCAAAGCCCTTTTCCTTTAGCAAGTTTACTGTCAGCAGGTACATTTCCGCTTCCTCGTCATCATCGGGGAGGGTTTGCAGCAGTTTCTCGTCCGCTGCTAAGGGCGTGCCCGTTTCTATCTTCAGCATATAGGCGGAAATGTGGGTGAGGGGAAGCTGACACAGCCTTTCAATCGTATCGTTGAGGCTGTTCATTGTCTGCCCCGGAGTTGCCAGCATAAGGTCGGCGCTGATATTTTCAAAGCCTGCTGCATGGGCGTTTTGCACTGCCGCTATTGCTTCGGCCGAATTATGCAGCCGCCCGAGGGCGTGAAGCTCGTTGTCGTTAAGGCTCTGAATTCCGAAAGAAAGGCGGTTCACTTCTGTAGTGCGAAGTTCCGAAAGGTATTTTTTATCTGCGCTGTTAGGATTGCATTCCATGGAAATTTCCGCATTTGTCGTAATATTCGCTGCGGAAAGTATATCATAAATTTGCCCTGCGGTAAGCAGTGAGGGCGTGCCGCCGCCGAAATAAACCGTGTTAAAGGTTTCTCCGTATGCTTTGATATTGCGGATAAGGGCTTTAATGTAATCCTCGGCAAGGGTCAGGTCGGTGACGGAAAAAAAGTCGCAGTATCGGCATTTTCTTTGGCAAAAGGGAATGTGGATATATAAGCCCTTATTCATCAAGCTTCAGCACCGCCATGAACGCCTCCTGGGGCACTTCCACGGTACCCAGCTGCCTCATGCGCTTTTTGCCCTCTTTCTGCTTTTCAAGGAGCTTTTTCTTTCGGGTTATGTCGCCGCCGTAGCACTTGGCAAGAACGTCCTTGCGCATGGCTTTGACTGTTTCACGGGCGATTATCTTGCCGCCGATAGCCGCTTGTATGGGAACTTCAAAAAGCTGGCGGGGGATATTGTCCTTTAGCTTTTCCGCTATTTTTCTGGCTCGTGCATATGCCTTGTCGGTGTGGACTATGAATGAAAGTGCGTCGACTATATCGCCGTTTAGCAGCACGTCCAGCTTGACAAGCTTGCTGGGGGCATAGTCGGAAAGTTCATAATCAAAGGAGGCATAGCCGCGGGTGCGGGATTTGAGTGCGTCAAAGAAATCGTATACTATTTCATTAAGGGGCAGGTCGTAGTGCATTTCTACACGGGTCTCGTCAAGGTATGTCATATTCTTGAACACGCCGCGTCTGTCCTGGCAAAGGTCCATGATATTTCCCACATATTCCGAGGGGGACAGTATGGAGGCCTTTACCATAGGCTCGTATGCCTCGGCAATAACGGCGTTGTCGGGGTAGTTGGAGGGGTTGTCGATATAGACGATTTCGCCGTTTGTGAGCTTTATTTTGAAGATTACCGAGGGGGCGGTGGTGATGAGGTCAAGATTATATTCACGCTCCAGACGTTCCTGGATTATCTCCATATGCAGCAGACCGAGGAAGCCGCAGCGGAAGCCGAAGCCGAGGGCGGCGGAGGTTTCGGGCTCAAAGGACAGGGAAGCGTCGTTAAGACGGAGTTTTTCCAAAGCGTCACGCAGGTCGCCGTATTTTGCACCGTCCGCAGGGTAAATTCCCGAAAAGACCATGGGGTTTACTTCTCGGTAGCCGGGCAGGGCTTCGGTGCAGGGATTTTCGGCATCGGTTACGGTGTCACCCACCTTGGTGTCGCCGATTGATTTAATGGAGGCGGCAATGTAGCCAACCTCGCCGGCGTGCAGCTCGCCTGCATTCACAAGCTCGGTTGCGCCCATATAGCCTGTTTCTACCACGTCAAACTCGGCCCCTGCCGCCATGAGGCGTATACGCTGGCCGATTTTTACAGAGCCGTCGGTAACACGGACATAGATGATAACGCCTTTATAGGAATCGTAATAGCTGTCGAAAATAAGGGCTTTCAGGGGTGCGTTTTCGTCGCCCTTGGGAGCAGGTATTTCGGCGGCTATTTTTTCAAGGACTGCACGGACGTTCGTGCCCATTTTTGCGGAAATTCTGGGGGCGTCCTCGGCGGGTATGCCTATGACGTTCTCCACCTCGCTGCAGACACGCTCGGGGTCTGCGGAGGGCAGGTCTATTTTGTTCACCACGGGCACTATTTCCAGATCGTGCTCAATGGCAAGGTAAGTGTTGGCGAGGGTCTGCGCTTCTATCCCCTGGGAGGCGTCCACCACCAGCACTGCCCCCTCACAGGCGGCAAGGGAACGGGAGACCTCATAGTTAAAGTCCACGTGACCGGGGGTGTCGATAAGGTTAAAGACATATTCGCTGCCGTCCTCGGCGGTGTACAGCAGCCGAACGGCACGGGCTTTTATGGTGATTCCCCGCTCACGTTCAATGTCCATATTATCAAGGAGCTGTTCCTCCATATCACGCTTTGCGACTGTGGAGGTAAGCTCCAGTATGCGGTCGGCGAGGGTGGATTTGCCGTGGTCGATATGGGCGATTATGCAGAAATTTCGGATGTTTTCTTTGTTGTATGACATTTATATTTTCACCTACTACTGATTTTTTGAATATACCAAATTATTATACTACATTTTGAGCGGAATTGCAAGAGATTTTTTGTAAATAAATTCCGCCGTCCCATTGTATAGGGACGGCGGAATGGTTTTTTATTGAATGTTGCCTTATACCGTGATCGACTGTATTTCCTCCTCAAGTCTTTCAAGTGTTTCAACGGACAGATTTGTGTATTTGGCTATTTTCTCGATCGAAAGGCCGTCTGTCAGCATTTCCTTTGCCCGTTCAATATCCTTTTCCTTTAATAATTCTTCAAACAGCTCGTCTATTATTTTACACATTTTTACTTCTCCTTCATTGTTATTTTTCAGTTCTTTTGTGTTCCTTGCAAGTATTTCTGTTTGCATTTTATCCGGGTCGGAGCAAAGAAAATCATGCATAAGCATGGCAAGCTCCGATTTATCTTCCGGGTCGCTGTAGGAAGCATTAAGATAAAGTATATGCGTACCGTCATTCAAGGGTTTGCCTTTGGAAAGGCTTGTCCGCACATAATGATAGGCAAGCTCGCCTTCTCCGAAAAAATCGTTTTCGGTTATGAATATGATGTATGTTTCGCGAAGACTTTCGAAATCCTTGCCCTTGTAGAGAAATTCAACATCAAGCGCTGCCGAATGGTATCTGGCACGTTTGGGTGAAGCCCCTCTGTCCGACCGCTGAATCTCTATATCATAAAGAGTACCTTTGCTGTCCTCTGCAAATACATCAAGGCAAATTGACCTTCCGCCGTCTTGTCGTGCCAAGTCGAACTGTGTGTTTTCTCTGATTATTTTAAGATCGGGCGTGTTTGTAATGAGCTGCAGAACATATTCCGCAAGAGGTATATTTTCTCTGAAAAGAACCCGCATAAACGTATCGTCAATAGGACGGAATTTCTTTATGGTTTCTTGAAATTTGGGTATCAGCTGTTCATCGGTAGCTTGCAACGCTGCACCTCCTGCATGAAAT
>CAMWLD010000005.1 GCA_947175005.1 uncultured Ruminococcus sp.
CTACCGCAAGATACTTATGATAACGGGTCCTAACCCCGACAACTACACCGACTACCGCATTTACAACGAAATGCCCGATTTTATGGACGCTGGTGCGATCATGTCGGCGGAGCTGAAAAACGAGCAGGAGATAATTGAGGGACTTTCCGATTCTTCAGGCTCTGAAGCAACGGTGCTTGCCCGTTTGGCAGACGTGTTTGACCGCTGCATAAACAAGCCCCATAAGATCCCCGATTACATTTCCAACTCCTCCATGAAGGATAACATAAGCGCAGTTTCCTCCTGGATGAGAGAATACCGCGACCAGCCTTTGGAGATAGACTTTATCGAGCTTCTCCCCGCCTTTGACAGCAAGGGCAAAAAGTCGGAATTTACAAGCGTTAAGGAAAATTTCTTTAAGTCAATAGCATTCTCCGCAAAGGGATTTTTCGGTTCGTTCTTTGAGGATTACACCGTGCTTTCCGATTCGACGGCGGATTCGGTTATCGTATGGGTTGGTCTCGGACGTGACCAGACAACGGTTATAAAGCAGCTTACCGAGTCGGAATTTACTCCGCAGACAGGCATTGACGTTTCCATTAATCTGGTACAGGGTACTATCATGGAGGCAGTGCTTGCAGGAAAAGGCCCCGACGTTGCAATGTTTGTAGGCGGCGAGTTCCCCGTAAACCTTGCTATCCGTGACCTGCTTATCCCCCTTGACGATATGCCCGATTTTGACGAGGTAAAGAGCCGCTTCCAGGAAACTGCAATGGTTCATTACACCTATGACAATCAGACTTACGGCATACCCATTCAGAGAACCTTCCCCATGATGTTCTACCGCACCGATACTCTTTCGGAAATAGGCATTACAGAGCCTCCCGAGACCTGGCAGGATCTTATAGATATGCTCCCCGCTATCCAGCGTAAATATATGCAGCCGGGACTTATCCTTCCCGCCAACGTAAACGGTAATGCTGTTGCTCCCTCCACCGAGGTAGGTCATACCTTTGCAATGCTTATGCTGCAATCGGGTCAGAACTATTACAATGCCGACCAGACCGCCACAAACTTTGATACCGTGGCAGCGGTTGACGCATTCGATATGTGGACAAAGTTCTACACTACATATAATTTCGATCAGGTTTACGACGCATTCTCCCGATTCAGAACAGGTGAAGCGCCCATAGTTATACAGAACTACTGCTCATTCTACAATCAGCTGAATGTGGCAGCTCCCGAAATAAAGGGCGCGTGGGACTTCTGCCCCGTTCCCGGAACAAGGCGCGAGGACGGCACTGTTTCCCATGCGGCAAACTCCTCCGGTTCGGGCTTTATCGTATTAAAGGACTGCAAGAACCCAAGCGGCGCCTGGGACTACATAAAGTGGTTCACCGACACCGATACTATGGTGACCTACGGTCAGAATGTTGAGGGCGTAATGGGTCCCCTTGGGCGGTTTGAGTCTGCCAATGTTGAGGCTCTTCAGAGGCTCAACTGGTCGAAATCCGACCTTTCAAAGATCAACGCACAGCTCAATGAGCTGGACGAGATACCCATTATCCCATCCTCCTACGTTGTAACAAGAAGTATCATGAACGCTTTCAGAGCCGTTGTAAACGACGCCGACAACGCCCGTGAGACACTTCGCTGGTACAATAAGGACATTAATACCGAGATAACACGTAAACGCAAAAACTTAGGTCTTGATGACTAAAAGAAAGGAGGGCTTTAGCCTTGGCTGAAAATACTTCAGTAAAAAAGGAAATTCTGCTGCCCTCAGAGAGAAAAATGTCCCGCAAGGAAAAGCGCGACTACACTCTCCACGAGATGAAGCGAAACTATATGTGCTACGTAATGCTTGCGCCGTTTATGATACTGTTTCTCATATTTACGGTAATACCTGTAGTAATGTCGCTTCCCATGGGCTTTACCGACTTTAATATGGCAAGCTTTCCCAAGTGGATCGGCTTTCAGAATTTCTACTCAATGTTCCTGGAGGACGATGTATTTATCCAGTCCATCAGAACGACTCTTATTTTCGCAATATTCACAGGCCCTTTAAGCTATGCCATGAGCTTTATGCTGGCGTGGCTGATAAACGAGCTGCACCCCACTTTAAAGACTCTGTTCACTCTGGTGTTCTATGCGCCTTCAATGGCAGGCAACATCTACTTCGTATGGCAGCTCATTTTCTCGGGCGACCAGTACGGTTACCTGAACGCTTTCCTTATGGAGCTGGGCTTTACCTCCGCTGCAAAGCAGTGGCTCACCGACGGAAACTACGTGCTCGGCTGCGTTATCGTGGTTCAGCTGTGGGTATCCATGGGTGCGGGCTTCCTTGCTATGAGAGCGGGCTTCCAGGGTATCGACAAGTCCATGTACGAGGCGGGCGCTATCGAGGGCATCAAGTCCCGTTTCCAGGAGCTTATCTACATAACCATACCCTCCATGGGTCCCTCCCTTATGTTCGCTGCGGTAATGCAGATAGTATCCTCCTTTACCGTTGATATCGTGGGAAGAACCCTCGCGGGCTTCCCCTCTACCGACTACAAGGTGCATACCATTATGACCCACGCTTACGACTACGGCTGGGTAAGGTATGAAATGGGCTACGCTTCCGCTGTATGTTTCGTCCTGTTCATAGCAATGCTTGTGTGCAACAACCTTATAGGCAAGCTGCTTAACAAATATGTTGACTGATAAGGGGGGAGTTTACTTAAAATGAAGAAAAACAAGAAAAATCTGAAGCCCTCCGAGCTTGCTGCTCTTCAGGAGGCGGAAAACGCTGCGGCGCTGGAAGCCTTAAGGAAGCGCAGAGAAAAAGAACATCAGAGAATGATGAAATCCAAGGGCTCCAACAAACAGGTGGGCAAATCCTGGAAAAACGACGTAGGCATTTTCTGCTTGCTGTTCTTTACGGGTCTGTTTATGATCTTCCCCATTTACCTTGCTGTGGTAAACTCCATAAAGCCTGTGCAGGAGGTATTCCTCATGCCGCCTAAGCTTTATGCTATGGACCCCACCACCGATAACTTCCGCGACCTTTTCAAGATCGCCAGCGATTCCTGGGTTCCCTTTTCGAGAAACGTGTTCAACAGTATTTTCGTTACTGTTGTGGCGTGCGTGTTCCACGTACTGTTTGCATCCACTGCGGCGTTTGTGCTTTCAAAGTGCAAGTTCCCCGGAAATGCGCTTCTCAACCAGGTAGTAGTCATTGCCCTGCTCTTTAACTCCACGGTACTGTATATCATGCAGTACATGGTAATGGCTACCCTCGGCATGATCAATACATATTCCGCACTGATCCTGCCTATTATCGCCTCTACTATGGGTCTTTACCTTATGAGGCAGAGCATGAGCACCATTCCCGACGCTATGATAGAAGCTGCTAAGGTGGACGGCTCGGGACTGCTGCGGATATGCTGGGGCATAGTAATGCCCAACTGTAAGCCTGCGCTTATGACAATCATCATCTTCGAGTTCCAGACCGCATGGAACACCAACGGCGGCGGCCTTGTTTACGATGAGGCCCTCAAGACTATCCCTGTAGTTGTACAGCAGATAGCGGCGGCAGGTATGGCAAGGCAGGGCGCTATTGCGGCTTCTGCGGTGGTACTTATGATACCTCCCCTGCTGGTGTTCGTTCTGGCGCAGAGAAACGTTATGGAAACCATGGCTCACGCAGGTATGAAGGACTAATAAGCCATGTACTGTGTACGAAATGTACTGTGTACAAAATGTACAGCGTGAAGAAATTACAGAAAAGGGTGATGATATGTCAGGCAAAGGGCACGTTCTTAAAAGACTGTTCTGCACGGCAAGCGCAGCGGCTGTTATGATCTCGGCTTGTGCCGTAAATGCGGCTACCGCCAGTGCTGCAGAAAGCTACGACCCTTACAGCTATGACCAGTGGGGAGACGCTGTTTCCTCCCAAGCAGGATATACCGCTTCCGAATTTATCGACGGTCAGAAAATAAAAGGACTGTATGAGCACGTTGAGGCAATGAACGGCTTTGATTATGACGAGGAGGAATGGAAAAATCTCCTTAACATGAAAGAGCCTGCGGATATGTTCATATCGGGCGACGACCTGCTTTATATAGCTGATAAGGCAAACAACAGAATACTGGTGACAGACCTTGAATTCAACCTTGTAAACTATCTTGACACTTTCTATTACAACGGCAAGACCTTAAAGCTCAAAAACCCCGAGGGCGTATTTGTGGATAAGTACACGGGATATATCTACATATGCGATTCCGAGGGCGGCGGCGAGCTGAATGACGAGGGCGAGATAGTAAACAACGCCATAGGCAGAGTCATAAAGTGCGACACAAGAGGCACAGTCGACAGACTGTTTGAAAAGCCTGTGACCGAGCTTTACGACCAAAATCTTACTTATAATCCCAGGAAGGTCGCTGTGGACAAGGCGGGCAACGTTTACATCGTAGTCCGTTCGGTAACAAAGGGTGCGGTAATGTTCGACATTGCAGGAGAGTTCATAGGCTTCTACGGTGCAAACCGAGTTGAGGCTACCTCCGAGATAATCATGAACGCATTCTGGAACGCTATTTCCACCGAGGCGCAGCGTCAAAGAATGACCAAGACCACCCCTGTAGGCTTTACCAACTTCGACCTGGACGACGACGGCTTTATCTACACCGTTACCGAGTCTTCGGACGTTAAGACGGACGTGGTAAAGAAACTGAATCCCCGAGGCTCAAATATCCTTTCCTCGGCATTGGGTGACGACACCTTCTTCGGAGATATTCCTCCCGCATACTATTCTATTTATACCAAGACCTCCGCTCTTACGGATATTGATATAGGCCCCAACGGCGAGATGAACATTCTTGATTTCGCTCACGGCAGAGTATTCCAGTACGACAAAATGGCAAACCTTATGTTCGTGCTCGGAGGCGACGGCGACCAGCTGGGGACATTCCGCAGCGTGTCGGCAATAGAAAGCTACGATAACAAGATCTTCGTTCTTGACTCCCGTAAAAACGGCATTACCGTATTTGAGCGCACCGCCTTCGGCGAAATTGTTACCGAGGCAACCAACCTTTACAATGCGGGCTATTACGAGGAATCCTTCCAGCCCTGGCAGACCGTTATCAAGTTTGACGGAAACTACCGCAGAGCATATGTGGGCGTGGGCAATGCCCTGCTTTCCGCAGAGCAGTATAAGGAGGCTATGGAATACTTTAAAATTTCCCAAAGCCGCAGACGGTACAATAAGGCCTTTGAGGGCTACCGCGATCAGATACTCCAAAAATGGTTCACCCCTGCGATAATCCTTATAATAGTTATCGTTGTGGCTACAAAAGTAATAGGCTCGCTCAACAAAAAGGGAATAATCACATTCCCGTGGCAAAGAAAGGGAGGTGTGTAAGTTATGCTGGATCTTACCCAGGGACAATTTGTAAAACACGTAGTTATGCACCCCTTTGAGGGCTTTGAGGATCTTCGCTGGAAGAAAGCAGGATCTATAAAGATAGCTTTGGGCATAGTCTGCCTGCTGTTTATCCAGGCACTGGCTTACAACCGTATGTACGGCTTCCAGTATTACACGGACTATGATAAGCTTTTCAACATCATTCCCTACATTTTCCAGTCCTTCGGACTGTTCCTGCTGTATGTTGTCTGCAACTGGGCAATGTGCACCCTCTTCGACGGGGAGGGGTCAATGAAGAATATCTTCATTGTCACCGCCTACTCGCTGATACCTTACATATGCGGGTATCTTATCGGTACGGTGCTGTCCCATGTGCTTATAAGAGATGAGTACATATTTATCCAGGCATTTGAGGTCATAGGCACGGCATGGACGGTGGTGCTGTTCATTTCGGCAATGAAAGCTGTCCACCAGTTCTCTTTCGGAAAGACCCTTGCACTTATTGCCCTTACCTTAGTGGCAATGATAGCGGTGATATTCCTGCTGGTGCTGCTGCTGACCCTTTTCCAGCAGGTGCTGATATTCATCTTCACGCTCTATACGGAAATTTCCTACCGACTGAGAGTGTAGCAGATCAAATTTGAAAAGTGGTGATTATAATGAATTCAAAGCTTAAAAAGAGTCTGGCTTTCCTGCTGTGTCTTGCAATGATGATACCCTCTGCCGCTTCTGCCTATGCAGATGACGCTCCTGCGGAGGATACGTCTGCTGAAAGCTCCGAATCTGCCGAAGAAGAGGAGGAAGAGGAGGAAGCTCCCAGGACAGAGGAAGAGGCAATGGCTTTAATGGAGCAGATCTCCTCCAAGGGCGACCTTACTTTGTATATGAACTCCAAGGAGGGAACTCTTGCCTTAGAGGATAAGAAGTCGGGCAAGATATGGTGGTCAAACCCAGTGGACCTTGAGACCTCCAATGCAAAGCTAAGCCAGAAGCAGGAGCTTGCTTCGGGAATGACTCTCACCTACGGCGAGCCTTTCCCTCGCTCCACAACTACTCAGAACAGCCACGGCAAGGGCAGCTATAAAACGGAGAAGATCACAGACGGCGTTCGGATAACCTATTCTTTCGATCAGCCCGGCATTGATATTCCCGTAGAGTTCACCTTGCAGGACGGCTACTTAAAGCTCTATATCGACACAAAGCAAATTCACGAAAACAACCCCTCCAGCTATGATGGTCAGCTTGTATGCGACCTTGCGCTCATGACTACCTTCGGCGCAGCGGGACTGGAGGACGAGGGCTACTTTGTAGTGCCCGACGGCGGCGGCGCTGTAATAGAGTTCAATAACGGCAAGACCGGCATGAAGACCTATACGGGCATTGTCTACGGCAGGAACATTACAATAGTAAAGACCCAGAAACAGGCTGTTATCCAGAATGTAAATATGCCCATGTTCGGCATAGTAAAGCAGGGCAAGGACGGCGGTCAGGATGCGGGACTTATGGTAGTTGCCGACAAGGGCGACACCTGCGCATCTATCAATTCCTACGTTTCCAACCAGCAGAACACCGACTATAACTCGACCTATTTCGATTTCGAGCTTCGCACCCAGGATGAATACCTTATGGGCGGCGAGTCCAACCCCTTGAAGGTGTTTGAAAAGCGCGGCATACTCGTTCCCGAGGTGGAGGTAAGATATTACCCCGTATCCTCCGACGACGGCAAGGTCGATTATGTGGATATTGCAGAAAAGTACAGGGAATACCTCATTAACGACAAAGGCGTGGTAGACAAGGATCTCACCGATTCTTCCTCCCTTTTCCTTGACCTGTACGGCGGCACGCTTAAAACCGAGTCCGTAGCAGGACTGCCCGTAACGGTAAAAGAACCCGTTACCACCTTTGCTACCGCGCAGTATCTGCTCCAGACCCTTAACTCAAACGGCGTTGACGATATGGTCGTGGCTTACCACAAGTATTCCGACGACGACATCGGCGAGAAGATAACAGATTCCTTTAACCCCGCCTCCAAGCTCGGCGGCAAGAGCAAGTTCAAGAGCCTCAAGTCCTACGCAGAGGCAAACAACATAAAGCTCTTCCCCTCGGTAACAAACCTTACCTACAAAACAGGCAACGGTTACTGGAATATGACCAACACCGCCATGAGAGTTTCCAACGCCTACGCTCAAATTTCCGAATTTGACCGCGCACACGGGATAGCGAACGAGTATTACGATCCTCTGTCGCTCTTTACTCCCGATTCCTATAACAAGGCGTTTACGAAGCTCCTGAAGAGCTACCGCAAGAACGGCATAACCAATTATTCCTTCGGTACTCTTTCCAATACCATTTACGGCGACTACAGCAAAAAGGCTGTGTCAAGAGAAAAGGCAAAGGGAATAATCACAGACATATATGCCGACGCCAAGACCGACGGCACAGTGCTGGCGGATAACGCAGCAGCTTATGTGCTGCCCTATGCGGACTATATCGCCAATGTTCCCTCCTACTCCAGCAAGTTTGATCTGTTTGATTATGAGATACCTTTCTATCAAATGGTAATGCACGGAATAACTCCCTATGCAGGCTGCGCTGTAAACAGCGAGGCGGATATTGCCGAGGCGATTCTCACCGACCTTGCCGCAGGCAGCAATCTAAGCTTTGACTTTGTGGGTATTCCCGCAGCCGAGCTTAAAGACACCAAGCTGGATAAATACTATTACGCATACTATGCAAACTGGGCTGACGAAGCCGCAAAGCTCTACAGCCTTGCAAATGAAGTTCTTACCCCTGCCGCCGACGCTACCATAGTTTCCTATGAAATTACCCACGAGGGCAACGAAATAGAAACGACCTACAGCAACGGCTACAAAACAGTGGTAAACTTCAAGAAAAAATCAATCGAAGCGGACGGCAAGACCTATAAGCTGTCCGACTACCTGGGAGAGGAGGTACTCGGCAAATGAGAATGTCCTACGAAAAGAAAAAGGGCCTTTACGGCTATGGCTTTATAGCCCTGTGGTTTGTGGGAGCGCTGATGTTCTTCATTATCCCTGTTATCCAGTCCTTTATTTACTCATTCTATGATGTAAAGCCCGACGTTGGTGCGCTGATAATGTCCCCCCTGGGGTTTGCAAACTACAAAAGAGCCTTTGCCACCGACCCGGATTTCAGAGTAAACCTTACCTCGATGCTGGGTCAGACCGCTTGGCAGCTTCCTGTAATACTGGTGTTCTCCCTGTTCGTGGCGATCATCATCAATCAGAAATTCAGAGGAAGAACCTTTGCAAGAGCGGTATTCTTCCTGCCTGTAATTATCGCCACAGGCCCTGTGTATGCAATAATCACAGGTAACCTTGACACCAGCGGAACAGCCGACGCAGAGCAGTTTTCCACAATGTTCTCCTCGGACATGGTTGACGAGCTGCTGGAATTTGTGGGAATTTACGGCTTTAACGATCAGCTGACCGATATGCTTTCCACCATGACTTCCGATATTCTGAACCTTGTGTGGAAATGCGGTATTCAGATAATCATCTTCCTTTCGGCCTTGCAGGGCATACCCACCTCGGCTAAGGAGGCCGCAGCTATCGAGGGCGCTACCTCATGGGAATTTTTCTGGAAGATAACTCTTCCCTATGTATCCCCCATGATCCTTGTAAACCTGGTCTACACCATTATCGACACCTTCACAGACCCCACCAACGTTGTCATGGAGCAGGTGCTCTCCGTACAGGACGACTGGCGCTACGGCTACTCGGCGGCAATGGCATGGAGTTACTTCGCAATCGTACTTATAGCGGTCGGCATTATCTTCGCAGTAATGAACCGTATCGTTTACTATGATGATTAAAAGGAGGCAGAATAATGGCAGAAGCAGTAAAGGATAACCCAATTTCGGCGTTCATGAAAAAACGAGCTGCCGACAAGCCTCCCAAGGAGGAAAAAAGATCCCGCAAGGAGGAAAGGGAGCGCTTTAAGAAAAGACTTGCCACCCTTACCCCCATGGAGCAGAAGTACCTTAAAAGGAAAAGAGCCTTTGACGCAGTGTGGCCTGTATGCCGTGCGCTGCTGGTATTCGGACTTTGCTTCGTAATCATCTACCCCCTGCTGTATATGATAACAGCAGCGTTCCGTCCCCGTTCGGAGATGAACGACCCCACCATAATCTGGCTGTCAAGGACATATACCCTGTCCAACATCAAGGACGCCGCAAGAACAATGGAATTCGGCAAAACACTGCTCAACACATTGTTCCTTAACATCGGCTGTTCCGTACTTCAGGTAATCACCTGCGCCATTACAGGCTACGGCTTCGGGCGTTTCAACTTCAAGGGTAAAAGTATACTCTTCGGCGTGGTAATAATGATGATCCTTATGCCGCCGCAGATCATACTCATTCCCCAGTATATGTTCTTCCGTTACTTTAACCCCCTGGGCATTTACCACATGATAACGCAAAATTATATCAACCTTATCAACTCCCCGCTGACTATGTATATGCCCGCCCTTACGGCTAACGGGATAAAAGCAGGACTGTTCATATTCCTCTTCCGCCAGTCCTTCCGAGGGCTTCCCAAGGAACTGGAGGACGCAGCGTATCTTGACGGCTGCTCGCCCCTTAAAACCTTCGTCAGCATAATGATACCCAACGCAGGTTCGACCTTCCTTACGGTATTCCTGCTTTCGGTCGTATGGTACTGGAACGATTACTATGTAAGTACCTCTTTCTTCACCGACAACAGCACCATTGCGCTTCAGCTGAAAAACCTGGACGCTTCCCTTACAAGAGTTATCTTCAACAACGGTAACGTTAAGGTAAACCAGCGTGAGCTTATCGTGTGGATGGAATCGGGCTGCCTTATCTCCATAACACCTATTCTGGTAATGTACATCTTCTTACAGAAGAACTTTACCGAGGGTATCGCAAGATCGGGCTTAACGGGAATGTAATGTGTAACACTGTGTTTTCCGCCGCCATGGGCATATATGCCCGGGCGGGGGAAAACCACCCTTATGTTTGTAAATGTGTGCGGCAGGAAACTGCTGCACACTTTGCAAATAAAAAAGCAAGTGCTGATTTAACCGAATTTACCGTCCGATTAGATCAGCAGTTGTTTTTTAAAGGGAAAATTTCGGTTTGTAAAGCTTATCGGATAAATAAATTTAGGAGAGAATAATTATGCTCGGAAACAATCAGGAAAAAAACATCGACAGATCTCACACCCTATATTACACCCGCCCCGCTGCCGACTGGAACGAGGCTTTGCCCGTAGGCAACGGCAGACTGGGTGGAATGGTATTCGGCGACCCCGCCGCCGAGCTGATACAGCTCAACGAGGATTCCCTCTGGTCGGGGGACTTCCGTGACAGAAACAACCCGCTTGCATATAATAACTTAGAGAAAATGCGCAGCCTTATAAACGAGGAGAAAACCTCCGAAGCGGAGGCGCTCTGCTCACACGCCTTTTACGGCACAAACGAAAATCAGCGTCATTACCAGCCCTTGGGCGACCTGCATATATGGCAGCATTTTGACGGCGAATATACCGATTATCAAAGAACCTTGCAACTTGATTTTGCTTTGCAGAAAACAACATTCACCGTGGGTGATAACACATTCACACGTGAGATATTCGCCTCAAAGCCCGATGAGGTAATAGTCATTCACTTCACATCCGCAAATGGCGGCATAAGCTTTACCGCCGCAATTGACGGCAGAGACGACAATTACGACAAAAACGAGGCATACGACGATAAGACCCTCCTTTTCACCGTTTCCGACGGTATTCCCTATGCCTGTGCCATAACCGTCCGCTCAGATGACGGAGAGTGCGGCACGGAGGCTAACAGGATATATTGCAAAAACGCAAGCTTCGCCGATATTTTCATATCCGCTCAGTCCTCATGGAGAACGGGGGATTATGTGAAAAAAGCGGTGAGCGAGGCGAAAACCGCCGCAAGGAAAACCTACGATACCCTTTTAAAGAGGCATGAAAGCTATTACAGTTCACTGTATTCCCGTTCGTATATCAAGATAGACCCGATAAATGAAGTCTCCGCAAACACCGAGGAACGCCTTAACGCCGTCAAAAACGGCGAAAAGGATAACGAGCTTGTGAACCTCTACTTCAATTTCTCCAAATATCTTATGATCTCGGGTTCCGGCGAGGGCACATTGCCCCTGAATCTCCAGGGCATATGGAACAAGGATATGTGGCCCGCATGGGGGTGCAAATATACCGTAAACATCAACACGGAAATGAACTACTGGGCAGCCGAGGCGCAGGGTCTGGGCGTTTGCCACACACCCCTCTTTGACCATATCGAGAGAATGCGGGAAAACGGCAGAGTTACCGCGCGGAAAATGTACAACTGCCGCGGCACAGTCTGTCACCATAACACCGACATCTGGGGAGACACCGCCCCCCAGGACAAATGGCTGCCGGGAACGCTGTGGCCTATGGGTATGGCGTGGCTCTGCACTCATATATGGGAGCATTACAGCTACACCCGTGATATAGACTTCCTTGAAGAAAAATTTGACACCATGCTTGAAGCGGCGGAATTTTTCCTTGACTTCCTCACCGAGGACGAAAAGAGCAGACTTGTAACAAACCCCTCCGTTTCCCCCGAAAATACCTATTACGCCAAAAACGGCAGCACAGGCACTCTCTGCAAAGGGCCGTCCATGGACAGTCAGATACTTTATACCCTGTTTACGGATATTATCAAGGCTTCGGAACATCTTACAAATGACGGGAGAAAGCTTTCCCCCGAACAGCTTAAAACCGCAGAACAGATACGCACCGTCCGTGAACGTCTGCCAAAGCCCGAAATAGGAAAATACGGCCAGATAATGGAATGGGCGGAGGACTATGACGAGGTCGAGCCGGGACACAGGCATATCTCTCAGCTATATGCCCTCTATCCTTCCGATATGATAACCCCCGAAAAAACTCCCGAACTTGCCGCAGCCGCCAAAGCCACTCTGGAGCGCAGACTTGCTCACGGCGGCGGTCACACAGGCTGGTCAAGGGCGTGGATAATAAATATGTGGGCACGTCTCCATGAGGGGGAAAAGGTGGAGGAAAATATAGCGGCTCTTCTCAGCTGGTCTACTTCAATAAATATGTTCGATATGCACCCGCCTTTCCAGATAGACGGCAACTTCGGCGGTGCAGCGGGCATAATCGAAGCCCTTTTGCAGACCCACAGCGGCGAAATAAAGCTGCTTCCCGCCCTGCCTCCCTCATGGCAGTCGGGCAGCGCAGGACTGTATTGTCGGGGCGGCAAATATATCGAATTCAAATGGCAGGACGGCAAAATAACCGAAAGCTCTGTGCAGGACATAAAAGCCCTGTAATAACGAGCAGCAGGATATTCAAAAAATATATATCACGCCGATCAAACGGTACGACCCGATCGGCAATGGAGGCATATCCCAATGAGTGAATTTTATAATCCCAACGAACCCGATCAGGGAAGAGTAAGTCTTGATAAGCCATATAGAAAAAGCGGCTATTCGGGAGGGCTTGCGACCTATGACGAGCCTGCCCCCGAGCTTAATATAGTAGTGGACGACGGCCCTGTCTTTTGTAGCCGCTGCGGCAACCCCATAGAACCGGGAGACGCCTTTTGCAGCAAGTGCGGCGCAAAAACCTACGGCAGCAGGCAGGACGATGCGCTGCAAAGGCAGCAGGCACAGCAGCAGCAAATGCAGCAGCCTTACCCCTCACAGCAGGGCTACGGCGGCAATGTGCAAAGCGGCATTCCCATGAATGTTCAGGGGGGAGTGCAGGGAATGCCCATGGATGCCTACGGTAACCGCACCCAGGGAGCGCAGTTCGGCGCAGCCCCTGTGGTCAACAACTATTATTACAACAGCAACAATAATATAAACAGCGGCAACTACAGTTCCAATGTGAATATGAACGGCAGGGTAAAG
This sequence comes from uncultured Ruminococcus sp., assembly GCA_947175005.1. Lineage (GTDB taxonomy): Bacteria > Bacillota > Clostridia > Oscillospirales > Ruminococcaceae > Huintestinicola. The sequence continues at coordinate 13,332 of CAMWLD010000005.1, forward strand.
GACAAATATCTTGCTCTTGCTCTCTGTGCGCTGTTCGGCTGGGCGGGAGTTCACCGCTTTTACGAGGGCAAAATAGCCACAGGCATTCTTTGGCTGTGCACCGTCGGGCTTTTTGGCTTCGGCTATATAATTGATCTGCTTATCCTCATATTCAAAAAGGGCAGATATTACAACCCGTAAGAATAGGAAATTTTCGTCAAATTAACCAAAATTTCAATTGTAAATTTTTGTCAAAAAATTATAATTTATTGTGGAAAAAATTGAATAAATATGGTATAATAATTATAAGTGTAAGTATGTCCCGAAAAAAGCGAAAAAGATAGAGTACGGGAAAACAAAACAGGGAAAAACACAAAAGAAACGAGGTATGCACAGTGTCTGTAAACAGCTTTGCGGACTTCACCGAAATGCACACATCCTTTTTGCAGGAGATAGGCAATATGGGAGCGGGCAATGCGGCGACAGCCCTTTCCGATATGATAACAGCACCTACGGATATTTCCGTACCCACGGTAAAAATAATTTCCGCCGCCGAGGCGGCAAAACTTGCGGATATGCTAAGCGGGCGCACCGCAGCATATCTTATAACCCTTTGCGGCGACCTTAAAGGCTCGCTACTGTTCGTTATACCCTTTGCCTTTGTGGAGCGGCTTGTGGGGACTTATTTCCCCGGGGTTTCCATAAAGAGCAAGGCGGATTTTGACGACATGGCGTCCTCCGTGGTGCGTGAAATGGTGAATATCGTCGCCGCATCATATGCCAACAACTTTGCTATGCTGTCGGGCTTTATGGTGGATATATCCGTACCCGAGCCCACCACTGCCCCGTCTCCGAAGATCATGGCGCAGAACGCCATGGGCACGAGTACAGTCTGCTTTATAAACAATACCATGGAAATAGTTGACTGCAAAAAAAGCTTTAACGTCCTCTTCTTCCCCGAGCTTGAAACTATCAAGAAATTTATGGGGAAGATAGGCATTGAATGTTAATTAATAATTAATAATGAGCGGCAGCGCTTGCCGTGCTTAACAGGCTCATATGCCGGGAGAGGATAAAAATATGAAACTGCTTGCGATAGACGGCAACAGCATAATGAACAGAGCCTTTTACGGAATAAAAGCTCTGTCCAATAAAAAGGGCGTGTTCACCAACGCCATTACGGGCTTTATGAATATCTATATGAAAATATCCTCGGAAATTTCTCCCGAGGGAGTTGCTGTCTGCTTTGACCTGCGTGAACCCACATTCAGGCATAAGGCAAATTCCGATTATAAAGCCAACCGCCACGGTATGCCCGATGAGCTTGCCATGCAAATGCCCCTTATAAAGGACATTCTGAAAGCCATGGGCATAAAGGTTCTTGAATGCCCCGGCTTTGAGGCGGACGATATTTTAGGCACCCTTGCCTCTTTGTGCAAAAAAGAGGCAGGGGATGAATGCTTTATCCTCACAGGCGACAGGGACAGCCTTCAGCTTATCACCGATAACGTTACCGTCCTTCTCCACGGCACAAAGGAGCTTATCCATTGCACCCCCGAGAAATTCGCCGAAATGTATCAGGGACTTTCTCCAAAACAGATAATTGACCTGAAAGGGCTTATGGGCGACAGCTCCGATAATATCAGCGGCGTTAAGGGCATAGGCGAAAAGACCGCCATGAGCCTTATCAAGGAATATTCCTCCATAGAAGAGCTTTACGAGAAGCTCGAAAAGGGACAAGTCTCCGCCACAAAATCCGTCATAGCAAAGCTGGAGAGCGGCGCAGACTCCGCAAGGGAAAGCAAGTGGCTTGCAACTATCGTAACAAACGCTCCCATAGACCGGGATATAAACGAATACAAAACAGCCGAATGCGACAAGGAAAAGCTTGCGGAGATACTTACCGAGCTTGAAATGACAAGACTGCTCGATAAACTAAGCCTTTCTCCAAAGGCTGCGGCGCAATCAGCAAAGTCTGCGGATACCGAGGAAACACTTCCCGAAATGCAGCCCATATCCTATAAAACAGAGGAAATGACGGCAGCGGACATTATCGGCAGCAACGGGAAATTTGCCTTTATCTTCACCCCCGGGGACGGTCTGCTTGCAAACACTCTCTATGTGGCAAAAGATGAAAAGCTTTGGAAATTTGAAAGCAGCGAGGATATTCTTGCTATCCTTTCAAGCGAATGCGAAAAGGTGACCTTTGCCGCCAAGCCCGCCTACAGATATTGCTTTGAGCAAGGGGGGAAGCTCCGAAACGTAACAAGCGACGCGGATATTGCAGGCTATCTCTTGAACGCCTCCGCCGCCGAATACAGAATAAGTATGCTCTCTGCGGAATATAACTGCCCCGTCTATGAAAGCTTAGGGGAATACAGCGATATAGCCGCATTGACGGGACTTTGCGAACGTCTTGACAGCGAGGTGGAGCGCCTCGGCATGGGCAAATTATATCATGAGACCGAGCTGCCCTTAACGGAAGTTCTTGCCTCCATGGAATATATCGGCGTCAAACCCGATACCGACGGTATAAGAGAATTCGGCAACAGCCTCTTGGGCGAGATAGAGGGACTGGAGGAGCAGATATATTTCCGTGCAGGTCATAAGTTCAACATATCCTCCCCAAAGCAGCTGGGCGTTGTGCTTTTTGAGGAAATGGGTCTGCCCCACGGCAAAAAGACAAAAACCAAAACAGGCTATTCCACGGGAGCGGAGGTACTGGAAGAGCTTCGGGACAAAGACCCCATTATAGACATGGTGCTCACCTACAGGCAGTATACAAAGCTGCAGTCCACATACGTTGAGGGACTTTTAAAAGCCGTTTCCCCCGACGGGCGTATCCACACTGTCTATAAGCAGACCGAGACCCGAACAGGGCGCATATCCTCCACCGAGCCGAATTTGCAGAATATCCCCGTGCGCACCGAGCTGGGGCGTAATATGCGGCGTTTCTTCGTCAGCGGCGAGGGCAAGGTTTTCGCAGACGCCGACTACAGCCAGATCGAATTGCGAATCCTCGCTCACCTGAGCGGCGATAAAAATATGCAGGAAGTCTTTAACAGCGGCGGCGATATTCACACCACCACCGCCGCACAGGTTTTCGGACTTCCCCCCGATATGGTGACTCCCGAAATGCGGCGGGCTGCCAAGGCGGTAAATTTCGGCATAGTCTACGGCATAAGCCCCTTTTCCCTCTCCAAGGATATCGACGTTACCGTGGCGCAGGCCAAGCAGTATATAAACGGCTATCTCACCAATTTCGGAGGCGTAAAGGAATTCATGGAAAAGTCCGTTGAGGATGCCACCGAAAAGGGCTGGAGCTGTACCATGTTCGGCAGACGGCGGTATATCCCCGAGCTTGCCGCCAAAAACAAAAATTTGCAGGCGTTCGGTCAGCGCGCCGCCATGAACGCCCCCGTCCATGGCACAGCCGCAGACATTATCAAAATGGCTATGGTAAAGGTCTACCGCCGTCTTGAAAAGGAGCTGCCGAGCGCAAAGCTTATTTTACAGATACATGACGAGCTTATCATAGAAGTTCCCGAAAAGGACCGGACAGCAGCGGTAAAAATACTGGGCGAGGAAATGCGCTCCGCAGCAACCATTGCCGTCCCCTTAGCTGCCGAAGTTGAAACCGGAAAAAGCTGGTACGAATGCCATTAAGAGGTTAGATGTTAGAGGTAAGAGGTTAGAAGAGAGTGACGGGCGGGATATGCTTTATCTTGATTGACTGTTTGAGTGGTACAATGTGACAAACTTGAGCATTGAGCAAAAATGTGTTTCGCTATTATATTATAGCAGATTTTGCGTTGTTTGTCAATAGCGTTATGCAAAATTATTTTGACGTTTTAAAAAATTGTATATATGCACAAAATGGTGAATAAAAATTATATAAAGAGGATAAGTTAAAGGCGGTTGTTAAAATCTAACCTCTTACCTCTAACTTCTAACCTCTAGAAGGAGCCCGGATATATGAACGCTGAACTGAAACTCACAGATCTTATAAATGTTGACATTCTTCAGCAATTGCAGGACGCATTTTCGGAAATGACGGGAATGGCAGCGCTGACCACCGATAAGGACGGAGTTGCCGTAACAAAAGGCTCGAACTTTACCGATTTCTGCATGAAATATACCCGATGCACCGTTAAAGGAAACAAGCGCTGCAACGCCTGCGATAAAATGGGAGCAGAGCAGGCAATGACCGAGGGCACAGCCAGCGTATACACCTGCCATGCGGGACTGGTGGACTTTGCCGCCCCTATTATAGCCAACGGGCGAATGGTGGGCAGCTTTATAGGCGGGCAGGTGCTGACAAATCCCCCCGACCCTGCCAAGTTTGCCCGTATCGCAGCAGACCTGGGGATAGATATAGGCGATTATTACGACGCAGCTTGCAGGGTGCGCATAGTCGACAGGGAGACCGTTGACCGCTCGGCAAAATTCCTCTATACCATGGCAGCCATTCTCTCAAACATTGCCTACAACAGCTATATGCTCTATTTGAGCAACCTGGAGATAGAAAAGATCGCCCGCGCAAAATCCGACTTCCTTGCCAATATGAGCCACGAGATACGCACTCCCATGAATGCGGCTCTCGGTATGTCGGAAATGGCGCTGCGGGAGGAAATGTCCCCCGCCGCAAGGGAATATATCCACCAGATAAGATCGGCGTCCAAAAGCCTGCTGGTCATTATCAACGATATCCTCGACTTCTCCAAAATAGAATCGGGAAAAATGGAGATAACCCCCGTTACATACGAGCCTCTTAGCCTTATAAACGATATCGCCAGCATTATCAGCACCCGTATAGGCTCAAAAAATATCGAATTTATCATGGATATTTCCCCCGATATGCCCCACAGGCTTCTTGGGGATAACGTCCGTATACAGCAGATAATCATGAACCTGCTTACCAACGCCGTAAAATTCACCACTCAAGGGCAGGTAAAGCTTAAAATGGAGTGCGTGCCCTTCGGGGGAGATACGGTGATGATGAAGGTCTCTGTTTACGACACAGGCAGCGGCATTAAGCGGGAGGATCTTAATAAGCTTTTCCGCTCATTCCAGCAGCTGGACAGCAAGCGCAACCGCAATATCGAGGGCACGGGTCTGGGGCTTGCCATATGCCGCCAGCTTCTTACCCTTATGAAAGGCGATATAAGCGTGGAAAGCGAATACAACAAGGGCAGCTGCTTCTCCTTTGTCCTCCCCCAGCAAATGGTCAGCGAATCTCCAATGGAAATACAAAAGGACAATCTGCCCAGAACAGCCGTGCTTATCAACAACGGGTACCTCAAAAAGCAGGTAATGACCGACCTTGAAAGAATAGGCATTAATGCCACAGATATGGAAGAAGCAAGCAGCATTTCGGAATATCACGATTACCTTATTGTTGAGCGTACTCTTTATTCGGATAAAATAAGCAAATTCTTCAACCCGGGCAAGGAACCCGTAAAATGCATTATCATAGATAATTTCGGCAGCACTTCCCACGACGATAACTCCGAGGACGTAAGAGTTATTCGAAAGCCCGTTTATTTCCTGAACCTTTACGCCGCTTTGGGGCTTATTCCCGAATATGCCCACGGGGAAACGGAAAGCGAGGAGGACTTTGCCTTTACCGCCCCCGACGCCAATATCCTTATAGTTGACGATAACTCCGTCAACCTTACCGTTGCCAAAGGGCTTATCGAACCCCTCAATATGCAGGTGGACACTGCAATGAACGCAGGGGAGACCATTGAAAAGGTCAAGGGCATGATGTACGACATCATATTCATGGATCATATGATGCCCGAGGTGGACGGAGTGGAGACTACAAGGATAATCCGCCGCCTTATGCCCGAGTATGCCAATGTACCCATAATCGCCCTTACCGCCAACGCCATAGGAGGCGCAAGGGAAATGTTCCTGCGGGAGGGAATGAACGATTTCCTGCCAAAGCCCATGGACGCAAAGGATATTATCTCCATGGTGCGCAAATGGCTGCCTGCCGAAAAGCTCATTCCCGTTAATAAGGAAGAGGCGGCACGGCAGGAAAAGGAAAAGAAAGAGAATGCCCCCCTGCACATAGAGGGGCTCAATATAGAGAACGCCGTAAATCTTCTCGGCAGCGAAAGCCTCTATATGGCAGTGCTCAAGGAATACTACATGACCATTGAGAAAAAATCGGCAGTTATCGAGGATTATTTCAAAAACGAGCTGTGGTCCGATTATACTATAGAGGTGCATTCCCTTAAAAGCACCTCGCGGCAGATCGGCGCAGACGACCTTGCCACAATGGCAGCGGAGCTGGAAAAAGCGGGCAAGGAGCAGAATACCGAGTTTATCAAGGCAAAGCACGGAGCAATGATGAAAAATTACAAGGACTATAAACGTATACTTGCGCCCGTGTTCCCCGATTCGGAGGTACGGGAAATACGAAGAGCCGCCGATCCTGTGGAGATCATGGATATGCTTGACGAGCTTAAAGAAGCATTGGAGAATTTTGACACGCTTATGATAGACGACGTAATAGAAAAGATGAACGGCTTTGTATATGACAATGTATTCGGGGAGTTTTTCACAAATCTCAAAAACGCCGCCGAGGATTGCGATATAGATACTTGCACAGCCATAGCGGACGAGTGGAAAAAGGATATAGCCGATCTGTACATAAACAGATAATCAGAGGTTAGAGGTAAGAGGTTAGATTTTGTAAAGCATACAAGAGCAGTCACGCCACTCGGGTTTCCAAAGGGGGGACCCCTTTGGCGGGTCAAGGGCAGCGCCCTTG
>CAMWLD010000006.1 GCA_947175005.1 uncultured Ruminococcus sp.
TTCACTGAATATTTACAGCAGCAAGCTTGCTGCAAGCATTGATTCGGATAAAGCCTCGGGTAATATTGCTAAGTGCATAAATCCGCCAATTGAGAAAGTCGGTCCGGGTGTCGGCAAGATTATTCCTATAAATAATATTATGCAAGAAAATCAAAGCATTTCAGAAAAAAGTGAGGTTGAGAACAAAATGAAAAACAGTTTGAGAGTTTATGTAGACAGCCTTTTCCAAGGCGCACCCCAAAGCGAGCCTGTGAGGGAATTGCATGACGAAATTTTATCCAATCTGGAGGAGCGTTACGACGACTGCATTGCAGGGGGCATGACCCCGCAGCGCGCGTATACGGCGGTTGTGGGCACAATGGGGGATATTGGCAAGCTTATCCGCCAGGTCAGCGAGGAAAACAGGCACCCCGGGGGACTTTTTGAGCGCAGTTCTCCCACAGGCAAGGGCATTTTCAAAAAGTACAGCTATATTTTCACCGACAAGAACCTTAAAATAATAAAGCGCAGTGCAATTGCCGTTATGTGGATATTGCTTGTGGCGTTTTACTTTATGATAAGCTTCCATACCGATCAGTGGGATTTCACTTGGTTGGTTTTCCTTGTGGGCGCAGGGCTGAACGTTGCCATTAATATGGCAGGGGACATTGCCCGTTTCAGCCGCAGAGGGGACGACAGCGAGAGCAGGATCAAGATCTTAAAGTCGATACGCGGGTCAATGTCGGCAATTTTATGGCTTGCCACAACGTTTTTCTTCTTTATGATATGCGAGAGCCACAATTATATGTTTGACCGTGCATGGATAATTTTCATTCTGGCGGCCGCCGTGCAGGTGATGCTCAATGCTGTGATGAAGATACAAATAAACAGGTATAAGGATTGAATTTTGCATACCCAAAAAATCCGTCGGTCGGGCAGACTGACGGATTTTTGTGCATATTGACGAATTTAAAATTCTCTAACCTCTTACCTCTCACATCTAACCTCTTAATAATACTCTACCACTGCCGTTATCTGCCCGCCTCTGCGGATAACACGGGGTATCCTTTTGGATATGCCGCAGACGGTCTCATATCCGATAGTGCCGTACATTGCGGCAAGCTCGTCGGCGGTTACGGTTTCCTCCCCGTCGCTGCCTATGAGGGTGACCGTTGTCCCCTCTTTCACATTGTCGATACCGCTTACGTCCGCCATAAGCTGATCCATGCAGATACGTCCTATTATAGGGGCTTTTTTGCCGTTTATCAGAACATATCCTCTGCCCGATATCCCCCTTGCGTAGCCGTCGGCATAGCCTATGGGAACAGTGGCGGCGGTTATGTTGCTCTGCGCACAGTATGTGCGTCCGTAGCTTACAAAGTCCCCCGCTTTCAGCTGCTTGACATAGGACACGGCGGCTTTAAGCTCCATAACGGGCTTTAGCTCGACGGGCATTTCCAGCGAAATATCGGGCTTTAATCCGTAGAGCATTATTCCCAGCCTGTAAAGGGTACTGCGGCGGTCATAGCAAAACGCCCCTCCCGCACTGTTAAGGCAATGGGTATGGCGCAGGGCAACGCCCATTTCCCGTGCTTTATCGCATACCTTGAAAAAGCGGTCGGTTTGCGCAGCAGTATAGGCACGGTCGTCGGGGTCAATGCTGTCGGCGGAGGCGTAATGGGTAAATGCGCCGTCCAAAACAACGCCGCCAAGTTCGGAGATACGCACAAGCGCCTCTGCAGCTGCATTTATGCCGTCATCGTCAGCCCTTATGCCTATCCTGCCCATGCCTGTATCCACGGCAGCATGAACCTTTACCCGAACCCCGGCCCGAGCCGCCTCCGCCGACAGACGGGCGGCATATTCGTCGGAAACGCAGGCGCAGATAATATCATTCTCCGCCAGCTCCGCCGCAAGCTCGGGGGGGGTATATCCCAAAATGAGTATCTCACCTTTAACCCCGTATTTACGCAGCTTCTGGGCTTCTCTGATGTTTGAGACAGCAAAAAATCCCACTCCCAGGCTTTCCAGAAAAGGAGCTATATTTTCATCGTCATGGCCGTAGGCGTTTGCCTTTACCACGCAGGCAATCTGCGTAACATCGGTATTTATAAGGGTTTTGGCGGCATTCAGATTGTACTCGAGCTTGTCAAGGTCGATCTCTGCCCATGCCCTTCGTAAAAATTCGGTTTTTGTGGTATTCATTAAAAATGCTCCTTGATAGAAAATTAATAATTAATAATTAATAATTAATAATGATTTAAAAACATTATTAAGCATTTTGCAACAAATATTTTCGCTTGTTTAATTATTAATCATTAATTATTAATTATTAATTAACCAAATAGTGGTATAATAATTTCAGAAAAATGATTCGAGGGGAACAATATGGAAATGGATAACAGCATTATCTTGCGCAGAGAAACAACAGCCTGTTTTACGGGACACCGCCCTCAAAAGCTGCCCGACGGCGGAAGCAGGAATTCTACTGCGACCCGTGTTATAAAAAGTATGCTTTATGCCTGTGTCAGCGAGGCTGTCAATGACGGCTACGATACTTTTATTACCGGTATGCAGCGTGGCATTGACCTGTGGGCGGGAGAGATCGTATTGTCTCTTATGGCCGGGAGCAATCTGCGTCTCATCTGTGCAATGCCCTATGAGGGCTTCGGCAAGGAATTCACGGGTGTTGACAAATGGACATTCGAGCGGATACTGGAGGCTGCCTCGGCAAAGGTCACTCTTTGTCCCCGTTACACCAAGGATTGTATGGCTTTGCGCAATAAATTCATGGTGGACAATTCCTCCCGTCTGATAGCCGTGGCAGACGATCTGAAAAGCGGTACGGGACAGACCCTGCGGTACGCACGCAGCTCAAATCTGGATATACGTTTGATAGACCTGGGCGAATTATTCCGCAAAAATAATACCGACACCCGTGATTTTGCTGACGCTGAAGCAAATAAACAAAGCTATGATGTGATAACCTTTGACGGCATGGAAGAGGATATGTCCGTTGCTTCCCGCAATGAAAATCCACTGCCGGTCGAAACGGATAAAAGTGAACTTGCAGACCTGTTTGGAGAACCGATCTCCGAGCTTGAAATTTTGGGAAATTCATTTTCAAAAATGCCCGACAAAACGTCTGCCAAGCCAAGTGCCGAAAAATCGGAAATGTCACACGCGGAAAAGTCTGTCGGAAAATCATCGGTGCTGCCACGCAGCAGAACTGCCGAAACATTTTCGGAAAAAATCCCCGAAAATGCGAACCGCAGGCAGGAGACCCCTGCGGCAGACCTTGAGATCGACGAGCGCTACAGCGCCGCAAACGACCCGACGCTTACCTTGCTGTAAGCTGTAAAGCGCTGTGCAGTGCGCAAGTTTTTGTCTGACTTCAAGTCCAATTTAATGTCGTTTACTATAATTATAATCCACAAAAAGGAAAATTGCAACCGTCATAATAGATAAATATGCGGGAAAAATATCTTATAAATTTTTGCTTGATAAATTGCATAGTGTAATATTGCAGCCGTGTATTTGCTGTAGGGCAGCGGCAGTGCACTTGCAATCAAGGCGTTTGCAAGCAATATGTTTGCAAGCAAACGGCTCGGAATTGTTGACAAATCGGCCGATGCTTGCCAAAGGCTGCCAAAATTTCAATATTTTGTATAATATGCCTATTGAAAAATTCGTCAAAATGGTGTATAATATTTTGTAAGGTTTTTTGTAAATATTTTTAGCAAAGGTTATCATTACGGTAACATTTGCCGGGGAACTGTCGGACGGTGTCTTTTTAAAGGCGGCGGACGGCAAGTCCCACAAATTTCAAAAGCAAAGGGGAAATGAATGTGTCATCCGTAAATAAAGAAGAATTTGAGGAAAAGCTGCGTTCGGAATTGCAGACCGAATTCAACGTAACACCCGTGGACGCCTCGGATAATCAGATCTACAAGGCGCTTTCGGCTGTTGTCGTTAAGCAGCTGCGTGCTAAAAGAAGAAAATTCGTGAACCAGGTACACTCTGCGGGAAAGAAAGAGATCTACTATCTTTCCATGGAATTCCTTATGGGAAGATCTCTCAAAAGCAGCCTTTACAACCTGGAGCTTAACACCGTTGTTGAGGAAGTCCTCAAGAAATGGGACGTAAATATCGAGCGCATTTATGATTATGAAAGCGACGCAGCCCTCGGAAACGGCGGTCTCGGCAGACTTGCCGCCTGCTATCTGGACGGTCTTGCCACTGACGGCTACCCTGCAATGGGTTACTCCATATGCTATGAGTACGGCATATTCAAGCAGCATCTGGATGAGGGCTGGCAGACGGAGGAGCCCGATAACTGGCTTCCCGGCGGAAGTTCATGGCTCGTGCCCAAAACCGACAGTGCCATTGAGGTGAATTTCGACGGCGAGCTTCAGGAATACTGGGACAATCAGTATCACCAGGTGACTTATAAGAATTACAATACGGTTGTGGCTGTGCCCTTTGATATGTATGTTCCCGGCTACGGCAGCAACGGCGTTTCGGTGCTCAGACTGTGGCAGGCTAAGGTGCCCTCCTTTGATATGAATATGTTCAATCAGGGCGATTATGCCAAGGCGCTGGGTCAGAATACCATTGCCCAGTCCATTTCCAAGGTGCTTTATCCCAATGATAATCACCTGGAGGGCAAGAGCCTTAGATACCGTCAGCAGTATTTCCTCTGTGCGGCTTCCGTTGGCGATATTGTAAACCGCCATATGTCCGTTTACGGCACTCTGGACAATCTTCACGAAAAGGTTGCCATTCATATCAACGACACTCACCCCACCCTTGCTATCCCCGAGCTTATGCGCATTCTGCTTGACGACTGCGGCTACAGCTGGGACAAGAGCTGGTATATAGTAACCAACACCTTTGCCTACACCAACCACACGGTAATGGCTGAGGCACTGGAAAAATGGGACGTTAATCTTGTCCGTCAGATAACTCCGAGAATTTATGATATTATCTGCGAGATAAACCGCCGTTACTGCGAGGAAGTCAAGGAGCGCACAGGGGACGACAACAAGGTTTCCAGAATGTCCATTATTCAGAACAATCAGATACACATGGCGCTGCTTTGCGTATGCGCTTCTCACTGTGTAAACGGCGTTTCCAAGCTCCATTCGGAGATTATCAAGGAAGACGTTTTCGCAAACGAATACAGCTACACTCCTCACAAGTTCCAGAACGTTACCAACGGTATTGCCTACAGGCGCTGGCTTTTGCAGTCCAACCCCGGGCTTACAAAGCTGCTTGAGGAGACCATTGGTTCGGATTTCAAGCACAATGCATGGGATTTGGCAAAATTTGCAAAGTTCGACACCGACAAGAAGGTGCTTGACAAGCTGGCTAAGATAAAGGCTGAAAACAAGGCAAGATTTGCAAAGTATGTCAAGTCCAACTTTGGCGTTGAGCTTAACACCGACGCTATCTTTGACGTTCAAGTAAAGCGTCTCCACGAATACAAGAGGCAGAACCTTAACGCGCTTAATATTATTGCCGAATACAACGCCCTGCTGGAAAATCCCGATATGGATTTTGTGCCCAAGACCTATATTTTCGCTGCAAAAGCAGCTCCCGGGTACTATCTTGCAAAGCAGATAATCAAGCTTATCTGGGCGCTGGGCGAGGAGATCCGCAAGAACAAGGAAATAAGCAAGAAGCTTCAGGTATTTTTCCTGGAGGATTACAGAGTTACCATGTCCGAGTTGTTAATGCCCGCAGCGGAGGTTTCCGAGCAGATTTCTTTGGCAGGCACAGAAGCTTCGGGTACGGGCAACATGAAGCTTATGCTCAATGGTGCGCTGACTCTTGGTACTCTTGACGGCGCAAACGTGGAGATAAGGGAGCAAGTAGGGCCTAACAACATCTTCATTTTCGGTATGACCACCGAGGAAGTGCTGGCAAAGAAGGCGCAGGGCTACCGTCCCGAGCATTATGTAGAGAACAACGAGGTAATCCGCAAGGCTCTTGACAGGATGTACAGCGGTATCAACGGCTGCTCCTTTGAAGAGGTTGCAAATGCGCTGAAGTTCAAGGATCCTTACATGGTTCTTGCTGATTTTGACGCATACCAGTCCGCTCAACAGTATGTTTCCGAGTGCTACAAGGATAAGTACAAGTGGAACACTATGTCCCTTAACAATATTGCCAATGCGGGTATTTTCTCCGCTGACAGGGCTGTTGACGAGTATGCCAAGAATATCTGGAAGCTTAGCAAGTAAGCTTTTATTACGGAAACAAGCCGCTTACAGCAACAAATGATGAATCGTCTTAAAAGCGTAATTTGCGGCTTGATGTTTCCGCGAATATGAAAAGGTGGAAAGGCATTATGGATAAAAAAACCGAAAGTATAAGTTTCGGCGTATGTATTGTGTTAATTGTTTTTGGTATGATCTTTTCTGCATATGCCGGTACTCAAATAGGCTCGGATATAGGCGAATTTATTTACAATATTATGCACTAAAAGCTATTAAGACTATAGCATTTAAGGGGCTGTTTTTACAGCCCCTTTTGCTTTGGTCTTTTCGTTTGTCAGCTTTAATGGGAGAGTGACATCTTCCGTCACATAGTGCGCCCTTACGGGCGGCAGCATGAAACGCGTGACATTCGTCACACGTTTCTATGCTGCTGCGCCGCCCGACGTGGGTTTGTTCTAAGCTATGAGACTGCAAGTATAACGTTCATTCACTGTAACCCTTTTCCGAACGTCGGGCGGCGGTTTTCTAGGGGTTATCTTGAAGCGCTTTTGTTTGTCAGCGGCTGTTAGAGGGGGCGCTGCCCCCCGACCCCCGCAAGAGCGCTGCCCTTGACCCGCCAAAGGCTCCGCCCTTGGAACCCGAGTGAAGTGTGTGCTCTTGTTTATGTTAGTTTGCTTGCTTACTGTTTTGTGCAATTTGACGGAACCCGCTCTAACCTCTTACCTCTAACCTCTACTGATTCAATCTAAAATGCACCGGGATTCCGTTTCTGTACTCCGTCTGCACCTCTCCTTGAATAAGGGGCAGAAAATAGCTCATAGCGTCCATGGTAACGTCGCAAAGGTCACGGGTTATCCATTTTTCGGGAAAGAATTTCTCCGAATTTGCTGCCAGCTCCACATCAAAGGGTATGATCTCCACCCGATAAGGCTCGCTGCTTATGCGGCGGAAACCCATCATCTTACCGCTTTCTCCGCCAAGTGCACAGTGCACTGCCGCTGCGCCTATCTTTTCCGCTTCCTCAATATCCGTTAAAGAGGCAATATGCGCCCCGCACCGCTGCATGACGTTAAGCTCCACCGAACGCACCTTACAGCCGAACTTGTCGCGGCAAATTTTCTCCAGATATTTTGCCACTCCCGAATTATCCGTATGCCCGAAAGCGTCCGCCCCAAGCTTCACATAATCCCTGTCACGGGGGACTATCCCCTCGGAAACCGCTATAATGACTGCTCGATAGCGTTTCATCATACGGGAAACGTCCTCTAAAAATTTTTCCGTATCAAACCCCTCGGGACAGCTTTCGGGAAGATAAATAAGGTGAGGCGCAGGCTCGCCGTTCGCCCGCAGCACGCTTGTGGAGGCGGTCAGCCACCCTGCATTCCTGCCCATGATCTCCACAATGGTAATGGACTGAATGCTGTAAACACGGCTGTCGCGGATAATTTCCTGCAAGGTCGTGGCAACATATTTTGCCGCCGAGCCGAAGCCGGGCGTATGGTCGGTGCAGGGCAGGTCGTTGTCAATGGTTTTCGGCACGCCGATCACCTTGATATCCTTGCCCACCGCCTTGATATAGCGGTTCAGCTTCATAACCGTATCCATGGAATCGTTGCCGCCTATGTAAAAGAACGCACCTATCCCGTATTCCTCAAAGGTGTTTATGATATTCATATATTCCGACTCGGTCACGCTGTCGGCAGGGTCGTACTCCGCCAACTTGTATCGGCAGGAGCCGAGCACCGTGGAGGGCGTTTTTTTCAGCAGCTCAATATCCGACTCCGATGTGAGAATGCTGTCCAGCGGCACAAGGTTGCCGCCGATAACTCCCTCGATGCCGTTCACAGCGCCGTATATCCGCTCAATATCGGGATTGTCCCTTGCCGCTCTGAACACTCCCGCCAGTGAGGAGTTGATCGCCGCAGTAGGCCCGCCCGACTGGGCAACCGCTATGTTCATTCGTTTGCTCATATTTTCGGATAATGTTGACATTATAATACCGCCTTTTAGAGATTAGATGTTAGAGGCAAGAGGTTAGATATTTAAAGGCTTCCAATTGCACAGTGCCTTACAAAGTTCTGCCTCATGTAATAATTTTACCATATTTTTTATCTGTTTTTCTATCCGCAGACTGTACGATATTTTAAAAGAAATCCCGTCAATCTTTAGCGGAAATAACCGCAAACGTTTACAGCCGAAAAAGACCATATACATTCACTGCACCGTGCAGTCAATTCATTATTAATTAATTTTGGCGGCTTCCGAACAAACGGAAATGCCGCCAATAATTTTAATATTTGCTTTTCACATTCTCAAAGTCGTCATCATCAAGAACGATCTTCGCAGGTTTGGGACGTGCCGTGACCGCAGGAGCTGTGGCAGACACTGCCGTAGACGTTGCGAACGGCGTTGCGGCAGACACCGGCGCAGATTCGGTGATCTCATTGGTGAAATCAATGGGAGAAAATCCGCTGTCCGCTGCTGTGTCCAGACCAAGCGCCTTTTTGAGGCTGTCCGAATTGCTGCTGTTACCCGAGAATATCGAGGAATCCTTAGCCATATCGTTGAAATCGTCCGAGAAAGAAGTTGACGGAGAGAAATCATTATCGAGATCTATGTAAGGTTTTTCCGACGGCTCTTCATAGCCGCTGTAGGAATAATCGTCATCATATCCGCCGCCTCCGAAGCTGTCATCGGAGCTGCTGTAGCTATCGTCATAGCTGCTTACATAATCATCATTGCTGTAGCTGTCATAACTGCCGTAGCTGTCGTTGTCACCGGATGAATAGCTGTCGGAATAACCGCCCCCGCTACTGTAGCTGTTATCATAGCTTCCGTAGGAAGAACTGTCATAGCTTTCGCCATCAAAACGGAAATGAGAAAGCAGCTTTGAGAGGATTCCCGACTGCCCCGACAGATCCTTTGAAGCCGCCGCCGACTGCTCTGCCGTCTGCGTGTTGCTCTTTACCACCGAGGATATCTTCGCAACCCCGTCCGTAACTCGCTTTATCTCCTGCGCCTGATACTCCGAGGTCTCGCTTATGCGGGCGACCCCCTCCACGATCTGAGCGGAATCCGTCACGATCTCCTCCAATATTTTAGCCGTTTCCTTGGCAATTTCCGAACCCTTTCCTACATTTGCAACGGAATTTTCAATAAGGGATGTTGTCTGACTGGCTGCCTCTGCGCTCTTGACCGCAAGATTACGAACCTCGTCAGCCACTACAGCAAAGCCCTTGCCCGCCGCTCCCGCTCTTGCCGCCTCAACGGCTGCATTAAGCGCAAGAATATTTGTCTGAAAGGCTATATCGTCAATAACTTTAATAATTTTTGAGATCTCCTCGGATGATTTGTTTATATCGTTCATAGCGGAAAGCATAGCTTCCATTTTGGTGCTGCACTCCGCTACTCTTGCACCCGTTATCTCGACTATCTCCGAGGTGCTCTTTGCAGACTCCGCCGTGCCGGTGACCTTGTCGGAAATATCGGCGATCTGCGCTGTAAGCTCTTCAATAGAAACCGCCTGCTCCGACGCCCCCTGAGAAAGAGTAACCGCTCCGCTTGCCACCTGCTCCGTACCGCTGGTGACCTGGCTCGAAGCCTGCGCTATATCCTTAAAGGTGCTGCCCAGAGCGTTTGCCACAGCATTATATTGCTTTGCGATCTTTCCGAAATCACCGTTCCAGTCGGACGGCAGCTTGTGATTAAGGTTTCCGTCCGCCAGCTGCCCGAGACCACGACCCAACTCATTTACAATACTGTCCATTTGAGCGCTGTACTCGTCAATAGCAATTATCAGGCCGTCAAGCTCGGTGCTGTCGGAGATTTTTTTATGCTCAATATGCATATTGCCGTTCTGTAACGCTTTGAGCCGCTCCCTTGCAGTATCAAGCCTTGCGCTGACAGTGCTTCCGAGGTATACCGATACCGCCGCAAACACAACCACTGTTACCACGCCTGCGATCACGACCGGCGCAGCGCTTTCCGCTCTGCTGCACAGCCCCATAATAACTGCGCATATCACTGCAGTGACGGTAAAAGCGGCTGTCATGATACCTGTGACAGTCTGAAAAAAGCCACGATTGTTGTTCATAATGAATCTTTCCTTTCTCCTTTTTTTCTACATAATAACAAAATAACAGCACGGCGGAGTTTTCTTTATCGGGCAAGCCCAAATCTCCTGCCTTTGTGTCTGAAAATATTTACTGTAACAATCAAATGGGGCAAATCCCCCGAAATATAGGGATTTTCGGGACATTCCAAGCCCTAAGATCTGCATAAAAACATTATAACCCTTAATATTATACCACAACAGGCAAAAAAAAGCAAGAGTATTTTCACATTATCCGACATTTTTTCATATAATTTTACGGACAATTTTTTGTTGATTTTGCACAAGTTGCACAGTGCCGCTGCGATGCAGCGTCGCAGCCAATCGCTGTGTCAGACGGAGGCGTTATGTATTTTGCCGCACGGTAACGCAAAAATGTGTATGCTCACAAATCGTAATTTAACGTAAATATCCCCGAAATATCAAAAAGCAAGCCGCAGAAAAACCTTGGCTTGCTTTTTGCAAACGCTTTGCAAATGCTTTGCGTTGTGAAAATTTGCGTTTGCGAGGCTCACTCCCCCGCATTGTAAATGCTGTTGAAGTTCCTGCCCGGCCGCTGCCCGGGGAAATAGAAGTAAACGAATTTTATGGAGAAAATGTCGCATACAATGAAGTTGTTGATCTCATCGTCGTAAAGGGTTATGTAGCTTGTGCCCACATGGTAAAGCACTCCCTGCTTGCGCATGAGCCGCTCCGTGCCGATAAGGAATTCCACCAGCACATATTCCCCGATGTTGTGGGAAAGAACCATTTGCATGGACCCCTGCATTTCGGGGGTGTCGAAATTCTGCTGAGGTATCTTTGTCATGTTGAAGGAGGGAGGGTTGTTGGGAGACTGCACGGTCACCGTTTCGGGAGGATTCTGATTATACCCCTGCCCTGCCATATTCTGCCCATTGCAATTTGAATTCCGATTGTTGTTTTGCATTTGCATTCCCTGATTATTGCTTCGTCCGTTCTGGTTCATAGCCGCACGGCCCATGTAGTCGCAGCCTGTCATCATAAAAGATCATTCCTTTCGGTTATTTTTCGGAAATTTTGCTATGTGTCCGCATACGCGTCGGTGGGATTGTAGAAACAGTGATCGCCGATACGTATGACAAACCTGCCCACCCTTGAAGGGAAATACTGGCGGCATTCGGTAGTAAAGGGATTGAAATACCAAAGTGCAAAACCAAGGTTGGTAAGCCTGTTGCCCGCTATGGCCCAGGAGGCAATGTCGTAGTGCACCTGATCGGGGCGCATATTGTAAATGGTCTGAGTGTTGTACTTGCCCCCCACCGTTTCCCTTACGCAGTCGAACTGCCCCGGCTGGTAGACAATCGCTCTTATGGTATGTTCAAGCCTGCCGTATTCCCCGTAGGTGATGTGGACGCGGTTCATGACCACGCACGCCACCGCTTTCATGCCCGTTTCGCCCTCGCCCCCCGCCTCGCACTGGACTATTCGGGCAAGTATGTCAATGTCGGAATAAGCCATTTTATCACCTCGCTGCTAGAGGCAAGAGATTAAGAGGCAAGAGGCAAGATATTTTGTGTGCGGGATTTGCTTTTCATTTCGCCAATGCGCCAATCGTCTAATGCATTGTGCACACGCCTTGCCAATCATCAAAACTCTACAGTGCATTTACAGTCTCACTTTATTTGCATACAGCAACCAAGCAGCATACAAAAAAAGCAAGACGTTAAGCATTAAGAATTTCAAATTCTTTCAGCCTTTAAACATCTTGCCGTGTTTTGCCTCATTTTTTCCTGCCTCAATTTAATTTTTTCCTCTGCTTTAAATATTATGAGGTGATTTTTGTAAATATTCCACTTTTAATGAGTAATTTTTATAAATTATAACGGTCATTCCAACAATCGCCAACAGGAGATGTGTAAATCATGCATAGACTTAATGAATCACATACATATCCTGCGCCATTCCGGTATAGCTTCGTTGCCTAATACCACATTTTGTTCTCTTTTTAAATCGTCGTCTTTTTGATTATAATGTCTGCGATTTTGTAAAATGCTTGCGTACAGCAATTTCAGCAGCGGCTTAATATTTCCGTCCAGCACATTATAATCCGAAACGAAAAATTTCAGATCGGGCAGTTCATCAATGAAGTCAAGATTTTCAAGTATACCGTTGTACCCGCATATTGAAAGCGATTCCAGTTTTTTTAGTTTGCTAAGCACAGAAAAGTCCTTGATATTAGGGCAGTATTCGATCCTCAAAAATTTCAAGGTATCCCTTGACGCCTCCAGACTGCTTATGTCTGCGAGCTTTTTTAACGATTCAAGACACACACATTGCAGCTTCATATTTTCAATTCCCGCCAATGATCGAAGGCGCTTGCCGCCGACTGCCAAGGAATCAAGGTTATTCAAATGCGATAAATAAGACAGATCTGAATTCACCGTTTCTATTCCCAAGGTTTGCAGCGATTTGGCATAGGGCAGATTCACCACATTATATTCCCATGTAAACAAGGAACGTATATTCGGAAACTCATTAAGGTCGATCACTCCCTCCGTATCATCTTTGGAGGAAACATAGTTTATATCAAAGCAAAGCGCCTCAAGCTGCTTGTGACGGTAAAGATTTTCCAAGCCTTCCCGAAAAAATTCACCACAAAGTATTGTAAGCCTTTTAAGATTGGGAAATATCGGAAGATATTTAAAATCACCGATTGAAGCAGCCATTTCATCGGTACAGATCAGCTTTTGAATTATTTCACTGACATCTTCATCGTCATATATTGTGATATACGGACATTCCGATTTTAAGCCCATAAAATGTGACCTTTTATACTGTATAGGCATTATTGAAACCACCCTGCAAATATTGTCGCCGTCAGAACAGAATTGCCTGTCATTGCGCTATTTTAATATCTTCTCATCATTTGTGCCGTAAGAAATGCAAATAAAAAATCTGTCGCTGTCAGATGTAAAAAAATCTATGCCGAGATCATATGTTTTTTCACCGATCATATTTTCGGCCTCGTATTCAAAGAGAACTCTCATTTTTGAACCGTTTATTACACCGCCTTTTATTTTTGGTTGTTGTTCACTGTCTTTTATTCTGCGGGAAATCTCCGTGCACAGGCTTTCATCAATTCTACAGCAAAGCTCCGTAAAAAGGCTGTCATTAACAGAAAAAGAAACCTCCAGATTTTTTATAATGTCATCTTTATAGTGAAATTCAACCTTTTCAATGTTACCCCCCTTTATATCCACGTACTTATATCCAACGGGACTTCCGTTAAAATAACATAAGCTTTTTTGGTCATAACACGGAATAGTGATTATCATCTTTGAAATACAATTCTCGACGATAAAATCTGCATCATCAAGTTCAATACAGTCACCGTCATAATATTCATTCAGCGGGTATGTTCTTTCGGAAAAAAGTTTATCCCCGGAAAAAGTTTCGATCAACGCAAATTCATTCATTTCAAAATATCTCCTGTCACACATTTAACGTATGTCCCATATTCTTGATCCTGTTTTCGGGCACATTTGCCATAAGTTGGCAGCCATAAAACTTCCCCATGCAAGCTCCGATCATTGCTTGCCGAACTTCTCGGAGATCTCACCCATAAGCTCGGGAATCTTTATGCTTTGAGGGCAGTGCTCTGTGCAAACACCGCAGGAAACGCAGCCCGAGGGCTTTCCCTCGCTTTTGATATGCTCAAATTCCCATGAAGCCCAGTCGCCGTCGGTCTTGATGTGGTTGTAGACCCGCAGAAATTCGGGAATGTTTATCTGTGACGGGCAGCTGTCCGTGCAGTACCGACAGGCAGTGCAGGGAATGACAAGCTTGTTGCGGAACACGTCGCAGGCGGTAAACAGCAGCCTTTCCTCTTCTTCGGTCAGGGAAGCATCGTCCGCAAAGGTGTTCAGATTATCCTCCAACTGCGACATGTCGGACATTCCGCTGAGTATCATCATAACATTGTCCAGACCTTTCAGCCACCTGAACGCCCATGAAGCAATGCTCCTATCGGGGTAACGTTTTTTCAGCAGTTCGTTTGCCTCGGGGGAAAGCTCCGCCAGTCTGCCGCCCCGCACAGGCTCCATTACGACCACGGGAATGCCCATACTCTTCAGCAGCTCATACTGCTCCTTTGTATTGCCGTATTTCCAGTCATAGTAATTGATCTGAAGCTGTGCAAAATCCCACTTGCGGTATTCTGCAAATTCTTTTAAGGTCTTAGTGGAGCAGTGAGCGGAAAAACCTAAATATTTTACCTTGCCCAGCGCTTTTTGTTCCTCGAAATATTTTACCGAGCCGCCGTCAATATATTTCTTTGCCGAATCGTCCCCCACTGAATGGATAAGGTAAAAATCCACATAGTCGGTTTTCAGTTTCTTCAGCTGCTCTGCAAAAACCGCCTTATAATCGGGGTTTGCGGCAATAAAGAACTTTGTCGCCAGATAAAAGCTTTCCCTGGGGTAGCGGCTCACAAGAGCGTCTCCCAAAAAGCTTTCCGACTTGCCGCTGTGGTAAACATATGCCGTATCGTAGTAGTTGACCCCTGCCGCCATTGCCTTGTCGATAATAGCAGAAGCACGTTCGAAATCAATGTCGCCGTCGCCCTTTCCCGGTATCAGAGGCAGCCGCATATTGCCCATGCCCAGCCCCGACAGCTTGATGTTTTGGAAATTTTTCATCATCATAAAATGATCCTCCCTTTCTCGGACAGATTCTGCCAAAGTCATTGGCAAAACCGATCCTAACATACTTTTTTATAAAAACCGTTCATTCAAAGTAACCCCTGAACCGCTTATCTGTCGTACAAACCAGATAAACACCGCCAAATCCTACAATTCCCAAAAAAATATTGGGGATATAAAATGCACATTTCAGCTTGAAAAAATAATCCGAAGCGTCCTTAAGCTCATATTCCGTATTGCTGCTTTTTTCCGTTAATACCAGCTTTTCATAACCGAATTTATTTTTATATTGCAAAATATAGTTATCGTTTTCCTTTTTCATTCCCCTCAGTTTCCGTGTAAAACTGTCTTGTCTGACGTGATCGCCCTTTGATATTTCGGGTTTGTTGGTTTTTGATATTTCATTACCGTAAAAATCACATTCGATATAATCGTAAGAGCCTCTTTTGATATAGAGCCTGTCATTGGAATTTACATGTTCGATCAAATATACTTTATGGGAAAAGTCTTTGCAGTCGGCAAGTTCTTCATCGTCGAAAAAATACAGTTTCTTGTATTGATAATTTATAATATATTTTCCGTCACCGGATAATGCAAATTCTACAACATTATCACCTGTAATAAAACCAGCAAAAAGCAAAGTTTCCCACAAAATTATACAAATAACAGCGAATATCTTGAATGTTTTTTTGCTGACTTTCATATTTATATCATCTCCCTTCAATGCATTTAATAAGGAAGCTTGATATTTCTTTTAAAATATCATACTCATTCCATGATTTGGAAATTTTTTATAATCATAATATAAATCCTTCTTTTCGGATAGATACTACCCAAGTTACTAATATACTTTTTTGTATATCAGCATTCCATTGCCGTAAGGGTCATCTTCCGCTCCCGATTCTTCCCTGACAAATTCATAGCCGTTTTTTTCAAGAACTCTCACCGATGCATTATTCCCGTGCATGACCCGACCGTATAAAATATTTATTCCGAAGGTTTCGGCAATATAATTTGTCATTGCCCCTAAAAGCTCGGTAGCATAGCCCTTTCCGCTATACCTTTTACAAATCCCGTAGCCTATTTCCACCTCATTCGGATTCCCCAGAGCTTCATTTACACCCGTATCGCCTATCAATTCGCCCGTACTCTTTAATTCAACAGCCAGCACATACGGCAAATGCTTGTTCTTTACACAGTCAATGTAGAAATCGACCGCTCCCCTTGCTTCTTCAATATCTGCATAGCTTTCATTGGGGATCCACTTTTTTACATCTTCCTCCAAGTGGTTTTTATACAGATCTATAGCGTCGTCAGGCTCAAATTTTCTGATCTTCAAATGCTCTGTTTCAAATATGTACTCCATTTACTATCCCCCTGACAGAAGCAAGAATTCATGAAAAAAGAAATTTCATGATTTGCACGGCATAATGCAGGTTTTTTCTTGCCTCCTGCCTCTGTCAACTTTTAGCAAAACCCTTGCGCACAAACGGAATAAACATTCCACCCAGCGCATTTCCCGCCGACATGACCAGCAGATAGCCGAAAGCCTTTGCCGACCAGCAAGCGCCCACCGAGAAATAGAACATATTCGCAACGCAGTGTTCATATCCGCTTAATATAAACACCATAACAGGCAGGAAAACCGCCAGCATTTTTCCCACGGGGTTTTCGATCTTCTTGAACCCGTCCGCCGCAATGAACATAAGCATTCCGCAGAAAAATGCCAGTATCAGAATGCTGACAAGATTATCCGCAAGCTTTGTTTCGCACAGTCCCGCAGCCTTTTCGCTTATCCCGCTTATGCGTGTGCAGAGTATCATGCAGCCCATAATAAACGTTCCCGCAAGATTTCCCGCCCAGATTATCAGCAGGTCAAGCAGATATGAGGGCTTGTTTTCCACAGCATAGCCCACTTTGCCCGTGAACAGGTTGAAACCGAACGAAAGTATGACGAAAAGTCCCGTGCCGAAAAGGAACGACCCTACATACTTGCTGTCGCAGGAAAGGTAGACAACTCCCCCTATCCCGATAGCAAAGCCCGTCAGCACCGCTCTAAGAAAAATATCAATAAATCTTTTCATTATGTACACCCCACAGGTTAATTTATAATTATTTTATATTCTCAAATTTTTATATATGTCCGAAAAACTGTGATTCATTGGCTAAAGCTGCACGATCTCGCCCTTGAGCAGTTCACAGTCCTCCTTATGGTGAGTGACACCTATAAACAGGCGGTCTCCAAGGCTTTCACGAATGACCTTTCCCGTTGCAAGACGGTTTTCGGGGTCTATACCCGTGAAAGGTTCGTCCATGAGCACCAGTCCCGAGGGAACGCACAAAGCCCGTACTATAGCCGTCCGCCGCTTCATTCCTCCGGAAAATCCCCTGACGGGGCGGGTCATATCCTCTTCGGGTATTCCCGTTGCCACGAGCATTTGACGGATATGCTGCCGTTCATTCCTGCGGCGTTCGCTGCGTTTTTCGCTGCGAGAATCGCAATGGCGCTCACTATGGGAGTTCAGAGCAAGCAGGCAGTTATCCTCGGGGGAAAGCTCCTCGAAAAGTCTGTCCTCCTGAAACACCATGGAAACTCCCCCGGGAGGGATATCCTCAATGCTCCCCTCAAAGCTTTCCAGCCCTGCAATTATCCGCAGCAGGGTGGTCTTTCCGCAGCCCGACTCCCCCATTATCCACACAGCGCCGCTGTTCGGCAGTTCAAGACTGTAATTATCCAAAACCCTTTTTTCTCCCGAATCCGTGGGATAGGTTTTGGTGATATTTTTAAGCTTCATCGCCGTTCACCGTAGTCAGAATGGGCATGGGCATTGCCGACATTGCCCGCATTGCCCATATTGCCCTGTGCATTTTGAGGCTGTCTGACAGTTCCCCGTGAAAGTATCTTCCGCAGGGTCTTTATCACAGCGTCCATATTGTAAATAAGGCTTACCGCAAAGCAAAGTATCACCCACAATACCCACAGCTTGGGAGCTTTTGCGATTAGAACGCACATAAACACGGTTATCCCCGTGTTGACTATCAGCCGCAGGTAATCCACCTTAAAGAAAATATACTGCCTTGCGTCAAACAAGCGCACCGCAAAGCAAGCGAAATAAGCCGCCGCCGTGGCAATGGCTGCGCCGTACATTCCGTGCTTGGGGATAAGGACAATATTTAATATAATGTTCACAACTGCCGCAATAAGGGCGGTAACACAGGAATTGACCGACTTTTTTTTGGTAGTGTAGACCGATGAAAGGAACTGGCAGAAGCACTGGAAAAGCATTGCCGCCACCAATATCGGCACAACGGGGTATACGGTAAAATAATCCTTGCCGTTTTCGCCGTTGCCCGTAAGTACAAAGGTCAGGGGCTTTATAAGCATAATAAGCCCTGCCGCCGCTATGAACATAAGGGAGGTATACGCCCCGAAAACATTTTCGTAAAATTTCCCTAAAGTGCGGCTGTTGCGCTCTTCAATGGAGGACATCTGCCATGCCTGGTAAAATATGGTTGTGACCAGCATCAGCAGGGTGGGCAGCTTATATCCCGAGGAATATATCCCGCTTTCGCCGCTTCCGACCATATATGTCATGAACCACCTGTCCGAAGAAGATGTGACCCACCAAAGCATATATGTGGGAATGAGAGGGGCTGCAAAACACAGCATTTCCCATGCGGTCTTCCTGTCGAAAAATTTCATATGCAGGCACTGCCCCAGCCTTGCAATGACCGTAAGCAGGGCAAGAGATATGGCGTCGGAAATGATAAAGCCCATAACATAGCCCTTTACGCCCATATGCAGCCCTGCCACCATAATAAGATTTACGATAAGCTGCACGAACACGGCAAAAACGCCGTCCGCAAGATAAAGCTTTATAGCGCCCTGCGCCCGCACGAACTGGGACGCAATTTGTCTGAAGCAGCTGAAATAACAGTAGACATACAGCAGAAAGCTGTAGCCCGCAAACACGCTGATATTGGCAACCAAGGGCGTAAACAGCATAAAAATGCTCATGCCGCCCAGCACGAAAAGGCAAGCGCAGGTGTAGATCTTCCGTTTGTCGTATTCCTTTGCCATGCCGAAGCGGATAACAGCGTCCGCCATGGAGAATGTGACCATGGGCACCAGCATATTGACCGTGCTGTAAATAAGCTCGGCGATGTTGAATTCTTCCTTGGGAATGTATCTGAGGTACAGCCCCGTAAGCAGAAATCCCACAAGCTTCGACAGCAGCTGACCCACGCCGAAGATAAGGGTATTTCCCATTAGCTTTTGATATTTATTCATTTTGTTTTTCTCCCTGCTGATTGTGGCAATTTGCCTTTGCCTGCAATTTGCCTGCACATTGCTGCTTAAAGCACATAGGTGCGTTCATAGGTATATATATTTTAATTATAGCATACTCTTCCCGAAAATGGAAGTGGATTGACGAATTTTTTATAAATTGTTAATATTTTGCACGCTGTGTTTATTTCGGCAAACCGTTTAATATGATAAAAGGCAAGAGGCAGGACAAAAAATCCTGCTTCCTGCCTCTTGCCTCCTGCCTCTAATTGCGGTCATCTGCGCCGCAAACGGTGCAGATACCATTTACATAATCGTGACCCGCAGAGTTTTGGGGATATTCACAAATATATTTGAAGGGTATTTTTTCCTTTTCGGCGTAACGTTTCACATTCTCACCGCTGCAGCCGTAGATCGTTAGCCCGGTGCAGCCGGAAAATGTGCCTCTCCCTATTATGACGCTTTCGGGAATTACTGCGCTTTTTAAACCGGTACAGTTCATAAAAGCATTCCAACTTATGCTTGTAACACTGTCGGGAATTATTATTTTTTCCAATTTTTCACACGATCTGAAAGCATTATCCCCTATAGTCATAAGACCCTCCGAAAATACTGCGCTTGT
>CAMWLD010000007.1 GCA_947175005.1 uncultured Ruminococcus sp.
ATGTTGTTGGAAAGCTTGAAGGACAACAGCGTTAAAAGTGAAATTATCAAGCTTATGGGAGATGACAGCACTGCTGCTCAGGTTGAGGAGTATGAAAAGAAGATCAAGGAATTGCAGGAGGCGCTCGAAAAATCCGGGGCAGACGCCGAAAGCAAGTACAATCAGCTTAAAGCCGAATTTGACGAGCTTAACGCCAGATCCGAGGCTGCAAAGCATACTCTTGAGGATAAGGAGAAGAAGATCACAGAGCTTACGGAGACCATTACCCGTTTGAACAGTGCAGGGGATGACAGCGAAAAGCTCTCCGCCGATCGCATAGCCCGCCTTACAAGGGAGCTTGAGGAGGTTAAGACTGCAAGCGCAGATAAAGACGCAAAGCTTGCCGAGCTTGAGAGCATAAAGACAGCGGGCATCGAAAAGGACGGAAAAATTTCCGAGCTTACAGCTTCCGAAACAGCTTTGAAGGGTCAAGTGCAGTCCCTTACAGAGGCTGTGGAGAATATGAAAAATCAGCTAAGCTCCACCGATTCCGAAAAGGATTCGGAGATAAGCAGACTTACTCATCAGCTTACAGAGGTAACAGCGGAGCTGGAAAAGGAAAAAGCGCAGCATACGCAGAAAGCCGAGGCTGTGGCATCTGCGGAGACAGAGCTGGCGCAGCTTAAAGCAAACGTTGACGACCTTACCGCAAAGCTTGGAACCGAGCGTTCGCAGAATGCCCAAAAAACAGACGCTCTTACCGCCAAGAACACGGAAATTGAAAAACTTAAGGCGGAGAATGCCGAAACAGCCGCAAAACTCAGCGAGGCTGAACAGAAGCTTTCGTCCGCATCTACAGAGGCAGTTGCAAAGAATGCCGAGCTTACCAAGAGCATTTCCGAGCTTGAAGGCAAGGTAAGCGGATTTGAAGCCGAGGTGAACAAGGCTCGCAGCGAAATTGCGGAAAAGGACAAGACTATAGAAGAGCTTCGGGTAACCATTGCGGAAAACGATGCAGAGACCGCTGCCAAGATAGCGGAAATTTCCGCCGAGCTTTCCGCAGCCAAGAGACATTCCGAAGCCGCCGCAGGGGATATGGATACATACAAGAGGCGTGCCGAGTCTGCCGAGGCGCAGATCAATGAGGCAAATGCAAATCTTAATGCGCTTCACGAAGAAATTGCCAAGAAGGACAGCACTATTTCCACTCTTAACACTCAGCTTCAGGGCATGATCGTTCTGAGGCAGAAGATAAACGAATATGCCGAGACCGCCAACGCATACGCCGAGGAGGTAGAGAATGCCCGCAGCATTCTTGCCGAGCGTGACGCTGTTATCAACAGTCTGCGCACCCAGGTGGATCCTCTTACAAAGCAGGTTTCCGACCTTTCCGCACAGGTTCAGGAGTATGCCAATGACATTGCCACCAAGGATAATCAGATCGCAGAGATAAGCAACTACACCGAGGCTCTCAAATCCCAGTCAGAGGAATTTAAAGAGCAGGCTTCAGTGCTTACAGCCGAGATCAACAGCAAGAACACCCAGCTTGAGAAAATGGCTTCGGATATGGAGGCGTATAACACTACCTTCGGCGATCTAACGGAGATGTTCAAGAAGTATCAGGGACTTACTCCGGGTACAAAGGCGGGACTTACCGAGGTATTCAACGAGGATCTGAACGTTCGCAGCTTCCTTTCCAGCGGCGCTCAATGGGGTCATATTCAGGCGCTTTGGGAATTTACCCAGCAAAAGATCAACAACGAGGACTTCTCGGATGTTAAGACCCTTAACGAAATATTTGAGTATTTCCTGGATTTCCACAACAGCAGCTATCCCGCACCTATTTATGCTTTGCTTGACACCAAGCCCGGCGATCCCTTTGATGAGGAGCAGCATACCAAGGTCATGACCAGGGAAGAGCGCAAGAATGCGTTCTTTGCAAAGAAGCCTGCCGGCGGCGGAGAGGGTCCTGTAAAAGAGATCGTGCTTTACGGCTACAAGAATATGCGCAACGGCAGAGTATTGAAGCAGTCTATGGTCAGGACATAACAGCGATCAGGGTAGTTGTGTTAAACTTAAGGCAATATGCATTTTGCCGACCTACGATTTACCATTTGCAATAATTAAACTCCGTTTCACCGGTTGGCGAAACGGAGTTTTTTTATACAGTGCTTGGCTGCAGCAATACGCTGCCGGCTTATGTAAGCCCGCCCGAGCCAAGACCAAAGCTTATGGAGAGAGCGTTATTCACTTCGTTCATCGAGGGCGTGTCAAGCTCGCCCATGCGCTCCTTCAGGCGCTTTTTGTCTATGGTGCGAATTTGCTCCAGAAGCACTACACTGTCCTTTGACAGCCCGCATTTATCTGCGTTAAGTTCAATATGTGTAGGCAGCTTTGTCTTTTCCCGCTGACTGGTAATTGCAGCGGCTATAACAGTAGGACTGTGACGGTTTCCCACATCATTCTGAACTATCAGCACAGGGCGTATCCCGCCTTGTTCCGAGCCGACAACAGGACTTAGATCTGCATAATATATTTCTCCTCTTTTAACAGACATTGTTTTTCATCCTTTCAAGGTCTTTGGATTTTGTTTGTCTGTTTATATTTTGACCGATATTTTGGAAAATAAACGGTTTCGGATAAATTTTTTACAATCATTTTTAAAAAGGTGCTGCCGGCAATGTCTTTGGAAATGTTTCCAAAGCAAGCAGTCCTCTGATTATACTAACCGCTATAGCAAAATAGCCATGAGCCGCCCCCAAAAATTTGCATATATGATTTTTGGGGGCGGCGGTGCTGATTAATCAGCGGTATATTTTGCAGAAGCGGTTTGTATATTATATTCCTACAGCGGCAGACTTGTGACTGTCCTGTAGCCGAGATAGCCTATGCAGATTATCCATACGAAGCTTGTCAGAAAATACCGCCATGTCCTCTTTTTACAGTATTCGCTGGGAGTGAACAGCCTTTTTCCCGAGGAATAGAAGCGGACTATTATGATAATGGACGCAATAACGCAGCCCATGCGCACAGCCATATTCAGCATGACCGCCACAACAACGGAAAAATTATTTAGCATACTTTGGGCAATGTCAAAAATATCTTCATCCTTTGGAGAGGTGTATTCAAGCATTGCCATAAGCAGTGAGGCAACAGTGTTGTTTATGATATGCAGGACAATGGACGGTATAAGCGAGCCTGTTTTTACCGCTGTGTACGCCCATACCATTCCTATAATCATGGCGGGAATGAACTGGATATAATTTGCATGGGCAAGTCCGAACATCAGTGAGGAGGCAATTATCCCGAATGTATTTCCGTATTTGCGCAGTGCCTCTAAAAGCACTCCACGGAAAATCAGTTCCTCGAATATAGGCCCTATAATGCAGGCGTAAAGCTCGATCAAAACGTTTATCCATAGGGGAGTGACCTCGGGGGATAGGGTAATTGATGTAACAGTGTCTGCCACATCACTTGTTTTGCCGCTTAAATACATAATTATGGCTAAAATGATCTGGCTTATTAGGGCTGCCGCTGTGGACAGGGAAAAGGTCATAACAAAGCAGACCCCGAAGTCCTTGCCGTTAAAGCCATTAATAGTAAGTTTCTTTGCAATCGGGCACTTTGTCACCAATAGTCCCACGCCAAAAGCGGCAATATCTCCCGCCAAGGGCATGCCATAGCCATAGATAGTCCGCATAACAGGATCGGCATTTATTACCGATTTGCCCGCTTTTATTGCAGCAGCATCAAAGCTGCCGCCGATTATTCCCGCACTGATGTGAAGAATAAGGTAGTTAAGCCCGTGAAAAATAAGTATAAACGCCAGTATTATAAGCCCTGCCTTGGCGTAATGCCGCCGCAGACTGCGGCGTTCCTCGGGGGTAGGGTATATGCTGTTGATAGTTTGGGTCATGTGCGAACCGCCTTTCGATTATTCCTAAGTTATCCTGAGATCGTTGTTTTCATTCCGAAATTTCCTTTATCACCTCGGGGCGGCAGGGGACAGCCTTCTCCGAAAAGCCGAAAACCTTTGTAAATTCCTCTCCAATGCCGCTAAGGTCATTTACCGACGAGGACATAACAGTTCCCAAAATCTCTCCCTTGCTTACATAATCGCCCACCGTCCGTTCAAAAACTATCCCGGCAGTCGGGTCAACAGCGCTTTCCTTTGTTTTTCTGCCTGCGCCAAGATTAAGGGCGATAAGTCCTGTCTTTTCGCAGGATATACGGTCAATGTATCCGCTTTCGGGGGATATTACCTTTAATGTGTTTTTCGCCTTCCCCAAAAGGCTGTAGTCGGTAAGTGCCCGACTATTGCCCCCTTGCAGCTCTGTCATTTTTTCAAAGGCGCAAAAGGCGTCTCCCGATGAAATGGCCTTTTCTGCTTTAAGACGGCATTCATCTAACGTTCCTGCTCCTGCAAGGCTCATCATATGCGCCGATATTGACATACATATCTCATACAGATCGGCAGGACAATTGCCTTTAAGTGCCTCGACTGCTTCCATTACCTCCAGTCCGTTGCCTACATTCCGCCCTAAGGGCTTGCTCATATCGGTTATAAGAGCGGAGCATTTCCGTCCGAGAGATCTTGCGGCACTTATCATTGACAGGGAAAGCGCCTCGGCATCCTCGTCTGTTTTCATAAACGCTCCGTCTCCCGATTTAACGTCCAGCACAATGCAGCTTGCGCCTGTGGCAAGCTTTTTGCTCATTACGCTGGAGCTTATCAGAGGAATGCAGTCCACCGTGGCGGTTGCGTTGCGCAGGTCGTAAATTTTCTTGTCCGCAGGCACAAGCGAACCTGTCTGGCTTGCCACCGCAAAGCCTGCTTTATTCACTATCTCAATAAATTCATCATGGGAAAGGGCAGTGCGAAAGCCAGGAATGGATTCCAGCTTATCTATAGTTCCCCCCGTATGTCCAAGCCCTTTTCCCGACATTTTCGGCACCTTTACCCCGCAGGCGGCGCAAATGGGGGCTGCAATAAGCGTTACCTTATCACCGACGCCTCCCGTGCTGTGCTTGTCAACGCAAGTCCCCAGTTCAGCGGAAAGGTCGTACACATCTCCCGAATTCATCATGGCAAGGGTCAAAGCGGCGGTTTCCTTTTCCGTCATAGAGGAAAAACACACCGCCATTAAAAATGCCGACATCTGATAATCGGGCACTTCTCCCGATACATAGGACATTATCAGCCATTGTATCTCATCATCGGAAAGCTCTCCGCCCCGTCTTTTTTTCATAATAAGGTCATAGGCTGTCATTTTATGCACCTCTTTATTTATGTTTGAAATTACCATAATATAATTATACCACATTATTTCCGATTTGTCATTACATTTCACTTTATTTTCATAAAAAAACTGCTCCCTTGCCGTTAAGGCAGGGGAGCGTGTAAAAATTTCAATATAAATCACGCAATAGTAGTTCCGGGGAAATACAGTGCAAGTATCTGATCGTATGTATATCCTTGCTTTGCAAGAATATTTGCGCCGTTCTGACTCATGCCCACACCATGACCGTAGCCGTATGTAACAAATGTGAACACGCCGTCGCTGTAGCTTACATCAAATGCCCAGCTTTTTATGCCGAATCCCAGTATGTTTTCGCGAACCTTTCTGCCGCTCACATTTTTTTGCCCGTCAACGGAAACATTTGCAACATAGCTGCCGTCTATCCTTTCCGTAACCACCAGCCAGTTTTCGGGAGAATTTGAAAGTGTTATGCCGAAATAGCTTTCCAGCGCCTGACGTATGTAGCTTTCGGAATAAGTGGCGGTAACTCCGTAATTGGGATCATCGGTTATATCAAAGGAAGTTGGAATGCTCTGAAGATAAGGCACATCCTTGCCGCCCCATACATTAACAGCTCTTGCAGTCGAGCCTGCCGTTGACGCAGTATATACCGTCTGTGCCACAGCGCCGTTATAGTAACAGCATTTGCCCCATACCGCAGACACTGCCGAGGACATTTCCTGAGGGATATCATGCTTTACCAAAACCGTTGGTACAAGTCCGTTCACATTGTGATACTTTACATAGGAGTAAGCCGCCACAGACTGAGCTTTGAGCGCCTCCTGGCTGAACGAGGGGGACATTTCCGTGGAAAGTATCATGCAAATAAGCTTGTAAGCGTCTACCTGCTGTTTTTTGCCGTCAAATTTTGCAGTGAATATCTCGGCTCCCGTCACAGGGTCGTATGTAATAAGGGATTTGCCGGCGGTCTCGGTGTTTTCAGGCAGCTCCGCAGCTGTGGTAAAGGAGGTCTCGAAATATGTACCCTCGGAATAAACCACTCCCGTTGTCTGCGCAGGATCGCTCCACAGGCTGAAATCTGTCTGCGGGGTCGTTACAACAGTTTCGGGGAATGTTATCGCAGGAGCAGATTCATCGGATTCGCTCGGAATAAGCTCATCATCAACATCCTCCCTGTTGGAGGGGAAGTTGGTCAGGGCATTCATATAATCCTCCGAGGAATTCTGCAAACGGTTTTCGGAGATCACCATATCTCCCGCAATATCCTCCGGAATGCTGTTGTAATCCACTTCTACAGGCTCTGCTGTGTATGCTGCGGGTGCAGTGTCAACACTGACTGCGGTGTTTTCCGCATTTACAGCCTCCGCAGGAACATATGTAACGGTTACCTCCCTGTGAGGGTCTGTCTGCTCGGTCGTAAGGGGAGTAATAACGATCCCGTCGCCATTGGTTTCGCCGTCGGGCTGCGCCTCATATCCGGGTTCATTGTCCAGCTTGCTGCTTACATCCGCAACATCTTCCTTGGCGGGAGTGTCTGCCCGTTCGGTTTTGTAGCCGCCTCTTCCCGCAAGGTTGTCTGAAGCCATATTTATCCCCAAAGTTCCCATGCCGATATCCTCCGACATAAGGGGGAGCGAATCTGTTTCCTCGGGCTTTTCGGTGGCAGTATTATAGTAGTATTCCTTGGAAATTTCGGAATCATCCACATCATCCACCATGCAGAATGCGAATGTGTAGAATACTCCGATAGCCGACAGAGCCGCTATGCTGTTGAGTACAGGTCTGATCTTCATAATGTTTGATCCTTTCTCGTTTTCTTTTTCTCTTTTTTTGTTCTTTATTATTATTTTGAGGAAATAGAGCTGTAAGCTCTTGCAGAAATTTCCCCGATCATTCCTCAACATACGACCCGCCGTTATATTTATAGTAGATAGCAGGCCATTTGGGATTGGAATTTTTTTCAAATAAGCTAAGGTCAAAGGATTCCGTGGTCTCGTTATCTCTGAGCTTTCTTGCCACAATCACATGACGTGATTCGTCAAATTCCGTTGAGCAGGTGGAGAGAGTGAGATATACATCATCCCGTGTGCATTCTATTCCCGTGATTATCTGGCTTCTTTTTGTTATCTCGTCCATGAAATAATCATAGGAGTAGTTTTCTGAAAAATTAATGTAATTTTGATAATCGAAAACATTACCGTTGTCATGATCGGGCAAGGTATTTGTTACAAAGGAGGATACTATGACATATATCTCCTCGGTGTAATTGGTGTTAAAGTAAACAAAAGGATTATCCTTCCAGTAAGCGGGATTCCAGCGGTAGTAGTCCAGATTGCCGAACATACTCCCGTCCTTGTTGTTGTGGGCGTAAAGGATAATATTATCCGAACGCTCGTAAGGGTCAAGGTTATTGCGGTAATCCGCAAAGCAAGTTCCCACCTGCCGTTTCTTGCCGTAGAAGTTGTGGTCAAGGTAATAAAAGTTATCCGTTCCCTTTACCACTACTTCGCTTACACAGCCGGGAATTTTTACACTGCCCACCGTGTCCGGATTTTCCGCAAGCAATTCAATGGCATTTGGAGTAAGAGTCAAGGGAACTCTTACAGGCTCCGTAACAGCAGGCATATCTGTCTGAACACCTTCGCTTGACGGATCTCCCGATGTATCCTCGACTCTGGGAATGACCACAATATCGGGAATACTTTTGTCTAAAATATCATTTAACCTGTCATGGTTCAGCTTTGCCTCAATATACTGGTAAAAGTATATTCCCAGGATCACAAGACAGACAATCACTACCACAGCAGCTCCAAGGGTAATAAGCTTGTTTTCACGTTCCTTTTTTGTGTCATTTTTGGAAGGTATAAAGCTTTCCGCAAAGGATTTTTTTGGGCGTGCATGGGTACCTGCATAGCGGCTGCCCCGCACTTCATCGCTTTTTGACATAGAAATTCAAACCTCGTTATTCAAATTAACCCCGAATTTATATGCTACAGTAAAATTTAAGCTGCTTACTGTATGTAAAACGATTATGTACTATTTCTTATGATTGTGCCTGTGAAGCCTCCGAAGCGGCGTCCGTATTATCTGATAAACCGACGCTCGTATCATCGGCTGAGGCTGCCTCGCTTTCTCCCGATGCTGTTGTATCCGAAAAAAGGCTGTCAGTAACTGCACTGTCAGCAATTTCGGCTGTAGTTTCCGAGGCTGCCGTGGGTGCGGTCTCCTGTGTCTCCGAGGTGACTGCGACTGTTGCATTGGCAGTTGCAGCAGCCTCTGTTTCACTGACTACAGGAATATCATCGATCACAGTTTCTTCATTTATTATCTGAATATCTGTGTTGCTGTCGGAAATTTCCTCCATAGCGCCGTAGCTGTTTTCATACTGCTGATAAACCGATGAAAGAATGATGTCGGCATTTCCGGGAACGCCGTCCACTGCCGAAACAAGCGCAGGACTGTTTCTTATTACAGGCACGGAGTTGGAGGCTAAAATAGCGTCCCAGTCTATCTGTTTTGCGTATGGGTTAAGGGTTGCGGCTTTAAAGTTAAAGCTGCTATAGGATTCGTTTGCCCTCAGCTTTCTTGCCATGACCACAAACCGTGAGTCATTGTACTCGCTGCTGCAAGTGGAAAGCACCAGCAGCCTGTCCCCGAAAACCACATCCACAGGGGAAATTATCTGATTGCGTTCCTGAACCTCGCTCATATACCAGTTAAAGGTGGACTCATTGTTCAGGGTCTCGATATAATCGTGATAGTGGAAAACCTCTCCCGAAGAGTCCTGGTATTCATGAACATTGGAAATGAAGTAGCCGAAGATAACATATTCGCCCGCTTCAAAATCGGTTTTAAAATATATCATGGGACTGTGTTTGTAAAAGTCCACATTGTTTTTGTAATATTTGAGTTTGCCGAACATTGTGCCGTCGCTTTGATTGTGCCCGTACAGCACCAAATTCGGGGAAGTGTACTCGGCTGTGTGAGTGCACCTGTAATCCATAAATATGGCACCCGCTCTGTTTTTGCGGTCATCATAGGTGTGAGTAAGATAATAATCGTTATCCGAACCTTGAACCACAGGGTAATCCAGGTCCAAGGAGGGCATTTGGAGAATGCCTTTAACATTTTCCGGAAGCTCCAACAAAATACTGCTCATAAAGCTTATCTCTTCTTCAGGCGTAGGAGGGATAGTTACCGTTTCGCCCTTTTCATTGACGCTGGTGGCAACAGTAGTGGAGATCGATGACATCATGGATTGGAAGTCATTCTGCATTTCAATAGCTTCCTGCGAGTCACGAAGCGTGCCTACAAGCATTATTCCCGCCCCGATAAATACACAGGCAGAAACAAGAAAAATTATCTTTCTGATAACCTCTCCCACGCTGTCGCCCGCCCAGGGAAACAGCCCTGCAATAAAGGGACGTTTTTTCTCCGAACTTCCCTCGGCATTTTTCCCGCTTTCATTTTCGGGAACATCCTCACCTATGTTGCTGTCCGCAGAATAATTATCCTCGGGCATCTCCACTGTCTCTTCATTCCTTTCACTGTCTGGTGCGTCGGAATTTTCGGTCACTTCGTCGGACATTTCCTCGGTGTTTTCCTTTTCGGGAGCTTCCTCCTCCGACAGGGAACTGTCCGCCAAAAAGCGCTCCACAGATTCGGGAACTACAGCGGAAGTGGCGTCGATTCCCGCCTCCTCGTCAAATATGACGATCATTCCGTCCTCATCGGTAACAGGAGTGGTTATGATATCACCTGCCGCCGTTCCCCCAAAAAAATCAAGGGTCGCACCCTCGCCCATGGGAAACTCGGCAGTAAGCTGCTTACTTACATCCTTGTCAATGGTGCTTTCAAAACCGCCGCCAAAAGCAGCCGCGTCATTGAAAAATCGGGAGAAATCTTTAAGTCCCGGTTTTGGCACATCCTCACGCACAGGAGCGTTCAGATCAAAATCCTCAATAAGGCTTTCAAAATATCCGCTTCCTTTTTCGGAAACATCCCCGCTGACGGGAACAGCCTCGCTTTCGGGAGCATTCCCGTTATCGGGAGCGCCTCCGATTGCTTTATTTTCATCTGACATATATACAAAATTCCTTTATCGGTAAAATTGTTTAGCCCTTGATCATCACAGACAAGCCGCCTTGGCAAGCCAAGCCGTCTTGGCAAGCTCAGCTGCCGTTGTAGATGTAATTCCAGTCAGGTTCTTTCACATTGGGGTTAAGCTCAGCCTTTGATGTGTCCACCTCGGCGCTTTCGCCGTCCCGCACACGTCTGCCCACCACAATGAACCGTGACGGCTCAAACTCGTTACTGCAGGTGGAAAGGGTCATAAACTTGTCCCCCTCACGGACGTCAACTCCCGTGATAATTTCCGTGCGCTCGTTAAGGTTTTCCATATATTCATCAAAGGTCTTTTCACGGCTGCCGAAGATGACGTAATTCTGATAATCGAAAATCACGCCGTCTCGGGTATGCCTCGGCTCGACCTCGCATACAAAAAGGGCTATTATTTTGTATGTATACTCCTCATAAAGATTGGAGAAAGTGAACGTGGGGTGTTCCTTGTAAAAGTCAAATCTGCTGGTATTCTGGCTTGTTACCTTGTATTTTTTCAGAGTTCCGAACATTGTCCCGTCCGCCTGATTGTGACCGTACAGGATAATGTTGTCGCACTGGTTGAAGTCATAGTCATTCACCACGCCGCGGAAGTCCGCAAATATCGTACCGCCTTGTGAATAGTTGCCGTTAAAGGCAGTGTCCAGATAAAGGTCATTGTCCTCGCACTGCACCACCACATTGTCAATGGAAGTGCCGCCAACGGTTATCCAGCCCGCTGTGTGGGGATTTTGGTCAATGTATTCCTGTAGTTCTTCCCTTACCACCAAAGGCTCGGGAGCAGGGGTCGTGGTTGTAGTCTCAACCGTCGTTTCGGCAGTGGTCGTCTCCGCACGGGTTATGACCACAGGCTCCGTAAGGCTTTCTGTCGGGGGATTATTTTGGCTGTCGCCGCAGCCGCAGGCCATGCTCCCCAGCAGTGCTGCCAGACCTATAGCGGTAATTTTTTTGTATCTTCTCATAGAATTTCCTCTTGTTCTTTTTTAGTAAATAACGCTCCAGTCAGGCTCTTTTGCATTGGGGTTAAGATAAGCTGCGGAAACATCCACCGATTCATCCTCGCCCTTTCTTGTTTTTCTTGCAAATACAACAAATCTCGATGGCTCGAATTCATTGCTGCAGGTGGATAAGGTAAGGAATTCATCTCCGTATTCCACATCCACCGCCGTGACTATCTGGGAGCGCTCGTTTATGTTTGAAATAAATCTATCATATACCTCTCTGTCGGAAAGGTCTATGTAATTGTGATAATCGAATACATAGCCGTCAGCTGTCTGCCTCGGCTCAACCTCCGTTACAAAATAAGCGAATATTTTGTAAACGTCGCTGTGATAATTGGAGTTAAATGTTATTGTCGGGTGATTTTTGTAGTGGTCAAGGTTTTTCTTGTAATCTTTAAGGCTGCCGAACATTGTCCTGTCCCTCTGATTGTGACCGTATAAGGTCAGAACGTCCGACCGTGATTTTGGTCCAAGGGTCGCCCTGTAATCGAGAAACACCGTTCCCGCCTTGTTGTAAGATCCGTCAAAGGCTTTTTTCAGATAATCATCATTGTTTCCCGACTGCACAACAGGGAAGTCCACCTCTGTGCCGTCAATACAGATATATCCGCATGTGTCGGGGTTTATGTTGATAAGCTCTGCCGCCCCCGGCAGCATTTCACCCTCGACGACCGCCGTCACTACCGAGTTGTACAGATTTTTCATTTTATCGCTGAGGCTTTGCGCACTGATAGACTGCATAAGCTCATGCCCTAATATCACGCCGCAGCCGATAAGCACCAGCACCGCAAACTGAGTAAACAGTTTAGAGCAAATTTCCTTTACGCTGTCGCCCTTCTGTATCAGCAGCCAGTGCCCCCGCCTTGCTTTCTTCTTGGCCTTTACGGCCTTTTTATAGGCTTTCATTGCGCCCTTTGACATTGCCATAATTTATTATCTCCGTCCCCTTGTTTTTATCTTTTGGGGAAAGGCGCCGCAAGGTCAAAATATTCTTACCCCGAAAGCAGCGTCTATATATATTTATAATACACTTTTTTGGAGCATTTGTCAAGGAAATAGCGCAAATTTTGTGATTTTACTCAAAACAGCAGTCCGCTTTTTTACGTTTACAGTACACTTTTCATGCACATAACACAATTTTAACTTTTTTCGTGATATTTTGGGCATTTTTCATGGCTTTTTAACCGTAATTCTTTGAAATTCTTTAAGGTCAAACTGCTGTTTTAATTTGATTTGGAATATATTACGGCAAATATTGTAAAAAATTTACAAAAATTTCACCGAAATTTTTCAAAAATATTTCCCGGGAAATAGCCTGTCTAAGCCAAATACTTGCACAAAGCAAACCATTTAATCATGCTTGAAAATTCTCTTCTCGGTTCCCTCAACCGCCTTTTGTATCAAGGGCTCAAACTCAAAGGAAGCCTGCGCCGCCCGAACCTGTTCAAGTGAAGGATTCGTTTTCGGGTGCTTGGGAGTAAATACCGTGCAGCAATCCTCATAGGGTTCTATGGAAATGTCAAAGGTGTCTATCTTCCTTGCGATCTCCACTATCTCCGACTTGTCCATTCCTATCACAGGGCGGAATACGGGCATTCTGCACACATCATCCGTACACACAACAGCCCCCATGGTCTGGCTTGCCACCTGTCCCAGACTTTCGCCCGTTACAAGAGCGGAAATGTTCTTGTCCGAACAGATACGCTGAGCGATCTCCAGCATTATCCGCCGCATTAATATAGTAAACAATTCCTCTGGGCAGTGATCCCGCAGCGCCTCCTGAATCTCCGTAAAAGGCACACAGTAAAAGGGAATATCGCCGCACCAGGGTGTCAGCCGCTCGCACAGCCGCTCCACCTTCATTCTTGCCCTGTCCGAGGTGTAAGGGGGCGAAACATAATGTATCGCCGAAATGTCAACTCCACGCTTGGCGATCATATATCCCGCAACAGGGCTGTCAATGCCCCCCGAAAGAAGCAGCATAGCCTTTCCCGACATTCCCACGGGAATTCCTCCCGCCCCCGGACGGTTGCCTGTGTGAACATAAGCGTTTTTGTCACGTATCTCCACATTCACCGTAATATCGGGAGTTTTAACATCGACCGTCAGCTGCGGGAATTTTTCTATAAGCCGCCCTCCCAGCTCCATGCATATCTGCGGGGACGACAGCGGGAAATTTTTATCCGACCGCTTTGCAACTACCTTAAAGCTTTTTGCCTCCGACAATTCCTCGCCGCAGTATTCCGCCGCAAATCTGCAAATTTCCTCAAAATCCTTTTCGCAAACTCCCGCCCTGCATACCGCAGCAGCGCCGAATACCTTTGAAGCCCGTTCCATAGCCTCGTCCATGTCAATGTCATCACTTAAAGGACAGCAGTAGATCATAGACTGGGAACGGGAATATTCAAACTTTCCCAATGAACCGAGCCTGTGCCGCAGATTGCGAATAAATGAATCCTCGAATGTGTGTCTGTTTAAGCCTTTGAGAGCGATCTCGCCCTCTTTGAGCAGTATGATTTCTTTCAATTTAATTAACATTCCTTTCAAGTATGGATCATGTGGACGACAGCAGCTTTTTCAGATTGGAGTATTCCGGGCGGAGAACCTTATAAATTTTGAGACCGTCATTCATTCCGAAGGTCTTTGTCATTCCCGTGTAAAACTGCTGCTTGTCCTTTGAATCCGCCACCAGATCGCAAATTACATTGGTATTGACCTTTCCTATCCCTGCGTCTTTGATTATGGCGGCAAGCTTGTTCTTGCCCTGCTTTACATTTGAAGCGTCTGTTTTCTTTTGGCTGTCCGTCGCAAGTTTTGCGGCAGATTTTGCTGCGGATTTTTTTGACTTTTCCTTGGGCGCAGCAGGGGAAATTTCTTTCGCAGCAGATTCCGAAACTGCCTCAATGACCTTGCTTTCCGTTTTGGCTTCGGTGCTTTTTCCCTCCTGCACTTCAGGAGACTTGACTGCTTGAATTTTTTCCGTGACCTCGGCCTTGTTTATAGGAGTTATTCCCGTTTCCGACACCGTATTTTTCAAAGCAGGGGAGAGCGGTTCATTATTTTGAGAATTATCCGCAGACTGCTCCGATTTATCGGTTTCCTCCGATTGCCCGACAGTGAATGCCTCATTCGCACTCTTCCGGACCGGTGTGGCAAAAACTGCTGTATTAACGGGTTCAAGCTTTTGCGTCGCCATGGATTCGGGCGGCAGACATCTTTTGATACTCGGGGCAAACCTCAACATAAAATTGGTGCAGTGCATTGTTCTTTCCCAAAAATGCTGAATAAATGTGTATCCCGTATCTACGCTGATAATGGTAACTTCTCTGTCCTCGCTTGTTCCCGCCAAATACCCCGTAAAGCTTGCCAGCTGAAAATCGAGAGCATTCTTGTTTCCCGAAGAAACATGGAGGGGAACGACCTTTGCCGCCGTGGCTTTAAGCATTGCATGGGCTTCAAAGCTCATAGAGTTGGAATTATTGCTGTAAAAAATGTACACCGAATCTTTTTCGGACAATTTTTCGACCCCCATAAGCCCCGCAGAATGCACATTTTCAAAATCAACCAAATAAACCGCCATTTCTGTAAATACTCCTTATTTTTTGAACTTAAACCTTTTTTGCCAAGGACAGATACCCCGCCTGCAAAGCTGTCACCAGACGCTCAATTTCCCCGCAGGAGGACATTCTTGAAAACGACACCCGCAAGGATGTATCGGTTATCCTGTCACTAAGCCCCATTGCAGTAAGTACGCCGCTTTTTGCCCCCTTGGAACAGGCAGAGCCGCTGGAAACATATATCTCCCGTTCCTCCAGATAATGCAGCATGATCTCCGACCGAATGCCGTTCACGGAAAAGTTGAGGATATAAGGAGACTGCTCCTCGGCATTTGAATTTATCGTAATATAGTCCAGCGCAGACAGCTTGCGTCTAAGCCTTCCGCTAAGCTCCTCCGCATTGGAATACGCCACGGAAATAGTGGGCAGCTGCGCTCTTACCGCCGCCCCGAATGCGCTTATTGCGGGTACAGCCTCCGTTCCCGACCGCTGTCCCTTTTCCTGCCCGCCTCCTAAGCTGTGGGGCGCAATACGAACCCCCTTTGCAATGTACATAGCCCCAACTCCCTTTGGCGCATGGACCTTGTGTCCGCTCACAGTAATAAGGTCTGCGTACAGATCTGCGGTTTTCATGGGCAGCTTCAGGAAGCCCTGAACAGCGTCGCAGTGGGTAATGCACTCGGGATATTTTTTCTTTACCTGTGAAAAAATTTTCTTTATGGGATTAATAGCACCTGTTTCATTATTTACCATCATACAGGAGGCCAAAAATGTGTTGTAGTCTACTGCCGCCAAAAATTCGTCCGGGTCAATTTCACCTGTTTTATTGGGCTTTACCCGCACCGTTTCAAACCCCTGCTTTTCAAGGTATTTCACCGTTTCTTCCACCGAGGGGTGCTCGATAGCGGAAATAACTATCCTTTTGCGCCGCTTGCCGTAATTTTCCGCAGCCCCTAAGATCAGCGTGTTGTTGGATTCTGTAGCCCCGCTTGTAAATGTTATTCTCTCGGGCTGGCACACAAGCGCCGCTGCCACAGCTTTTCTCGCTTCCTCCACGGCAATTTCCGCATTTACTCCCATTCGGTGCAGCGATGAAGGGTTGCCGAAATTCTCCGTCATAGCCTTGGCGCAGGCCTCAACCGCTTCTTCGCATGGCTTTGTAGTAGCGGCATTGTCCAGATATGCGGTCATATTTATCAATCCTTTCAGTGACTTTTGCAGTGTGCTTACCGCAAAAGCAAAATTTATTTTTTTATATTAATGATTTACCCATAGATATACACTTTAATTATACATCATTTTACAGCAAATTTCCATAGAATTTTCAAAAAAAATTTCACTTTTTTATATATTGTAAATATTGCATATTTTTCCTGTTCATTTTTGTTGGATTTTGCCTGCTTTCTGTAATATGAAATATGCCGAAACGCATATTGTAAATGCTTGACAAAATATATGTTTTCTGGTATAATTGATTATGGCGGAATATAGTTTAAATGACAGATTTTTGTTATATAAACCAAGGAGGAAATATGCTTTATCATGCCTCGCAGACTCCGGACATTGAGATAATAGAACCGCGAATTTCAAATCATAAAAAGCCCCTTGTGTATTTTTCAAAAAAGCGGGAAAATACCCTTGTGTACCTTAGCAACGCCGTTCAAAAGCATTGCAGGGAAACAGGCTTTTCCTATGACGGTATATTCACAAAATGGGCTTCATACGGCTTTAATAAAGAGGGCATTTTTGTTCTGGACGAATATTATCCCAATGCGTCACGAGAAACCTATGAGGGCGTGGAGGGCTATATATATTCTGCGGCAGAGGGGGAGTGCGAACCCTTGAGCGGTATTCCCTTTGCATTTGTCAGCCGCGATCCCGTAAAAACGGAGGGCTGTGAATATGTTCCGAACGCTTATGCTGCGCTTTTACAGGCGGCAGAAGAGGGAAAAATAATAATGAACAGCTATGAAAACAACAGTCCTGGCAAGCTTGAATGGATAAATAAAACTGTCCGTGAAGAGTATGCAGACCCCGGGATAACCCCGGAATACAAATATTTTTTAGAATGTAAATTCGGGTTGTAAATACATAAATAATCACCCCGGCAATAAAAAGAAAGAAGCAATACCTAAAATAGAATATTGAAACGGAACGTGAGCATATGAAAAAGAAAAAATATAAATACCTTAAAGAAGAAAATACCAAGCTCGGCAGGAAAACTACCATACGGGCAAGGATAATGCGACTATCATTTATAAGCGTTATTGTGGCAGTGGTTTCCCTTACCGTTTTTAACCTGGTGAATATGCGCAGGGAGGTGGGCGGTAATGCTACCGGACAGATCGAGCTTTTAACAATGGCTTATTCCTCGGCGATTTCCAATGCCGATCTTAACAAAAGCAATGTCTTTATGAAAGAGATCTTCACAGATTTTGCCGAAAATAACCCCTACGGCGGCTTTGGCTTTGCAGTCACCAAGCACGGGGCAGTGTTTTCCGAAACAGGCTCCGAGGTCATAAAAAACGGCGACAATATTGTGACCCTTGCCGAATCCGACAGCGGATATGCCGAGCTTGCAGCCGTGATAAATTCCTTTACCGATACCGAAAATATGACCCAGCTTGTAATGGAAGGCAGCAATAACCGCAATCAGAAGCTTATTACCTTAAACGGCGAGAAATATTATTTGGGCTGGGCAGTAATAAAAAACTTTGACACCTGTTACACAATGATACTGCTGCCATATAAAAATGTTATGGGTGAGTTCTGGATCGCTGCCGCCACGGCTACGGCAATAGCCGCAGTGCTGCTTATTGCTTCCATAATCGTTTCCCTGCAAGTGGCGAATCGGATAACAAAGCCTATAACGGACGCCACCAAAAGGCTCCGCGCCCTTTCCAAGGGCGAC
The DNA here is from genome assembly GCA_947175005.1 of uncultured Ruminococcus sp. GTDB lineage: Bacteria > Bacillota > Clostridia > Oscillospirales > Ruminococcaceae > Huintestinicola. The sequence goes on from CAMWLD010000007.1 coordinate 17,828, forward strand.
CTTGGTTCGCCCTCTCCCGTTACATACAGAAATGACGAAACGCTTATTTTACTTACCAGCCTTTCCGACACCATAAAATCCCTTACCGAGTATATTTCCGATATTAAGGACGTGCTTTCGGGGGTAGCCGACGGCAATCTTCTTGTTAAATCGAATGCAGACTATTCGGGTGACTTTTATATGATAAAGCAAGCCCTTGAACAGATACTCCGCTCTCTCAACGGCGCTTTCGGACAGGTAAACAGAGCGGCAGGCTCGGTAAAAACCTGTTCCGCAAATGTTTCCGACGGTACAAACGTTCTCTCGCAGAATTCCGCAGCCGAGGCAGTTACCATGCAGCAGCTTACCGCCTCCGTTGCCAGCGTAAGCGATAAAATAAATCTTAATGCCGAGGAGGCGGAAAAGGCGAGAAGTCTTACCGACGAAGCCGATACCCTCACATCCGACGGCAAAACCAATATGGATCATATGATCGAGGCAATAACCGAGATCGAGACCTCCGCCAACGAAATAGAAAAAATAATCAACGTTATAGACGATATAGCATTCCAAACCAATATCTTAGCCCTTAACGCCGCTGTTGAGGCAGCCAGGGCAGGGGAGGCAGGCAAGGGTTTTGCGGTAGTGGCAGACGAGGTTCGGAACCTTGCGGTAAAATCTTCCGAGGCAGCCGCAAAAACCAACATTCTTATAGAAAATTCGGTGAATTCCGTCCGCAGGGGAACAACCCTTGCAGGTCAGACCGCCCAAAGCCTTGAAAAAATGGCGGAAATGGTCAACAGCGTCAAGCTGATAGTTGATAATATCGCCGTTTCTGCCCGTGACCAGGCGAAGACAGTTTACGAAATAAACAAGGGCATGGAAGTGATAAACGACAGTATTCAAGGTAACTCTGCTGCCGCCAACAAAAATGCAGAATACTCCCGTGAGCTTTCCGACCAATTTGAAAGACTTGATAAAATGATAAATAAATTTAAGTTCAACGGCTGAAAATCAATCGTCAAACCATTCAATGGCTATATAAATCCCCGCCCCTGTCGG